>CBDUAS010000116.1:0-8480 GCA_965365185.1 uncultured bacterium
GCATGCCGGGGAAGATCGGATAGCCGTGATAGCGGCAGAGGGCCTCCACGGCGTCCTTGCCCTTCTCCTCATCGAACTTCCCCTTGTCGTCGTAGTAATACTCGTTCGGCAGGTCAATCTCCGGCCTTCTGCGTCTGCGGCCTCTCCCGGCCCGCCCCTCCTCGGCGGCTCCCCTCCTTGGCGGCGTCCGTCCTGGCCGCACCGTTCCTAGAGCCCCATGGTGAGGCCCTTTCGGTGCGACACGCCGAGGCATGCCCGGCACTTCGGACAAAAGAAGACGCAGCGCTTCCCGAGGTCACCCTTGACTTCGCGGTAAAGGAGCTTCTCCAGTTCGACCTTGCAGTAAGGACAGACGGGGGATTCGGTGTCGGTGCTTTCGAGTGTGAACATCCTCTGCTCCTGGTATGACCGGCGCGTGAGCGCCGAGAGCGTGTGGCAGCCAACGATCGCCGGGGCCTCACTGACCAGATCGAAGCCCCGATCCAGTAGTACCATGCTTCCGCCATGGAGAACCGACCGAGCCCAGGGGCGATCGCCTGGATCGCCCTGACCCTGATCGTCGCTGCGGGATGCGCGGCGCGCCCCGAGGCTGATGGCGGCCTCGAGGGCCACGGCGGGCCCCTCCCGAACGTCGTCTTCATCATGGCCGACGACATGGGCTGGGGTGATGTCGGGGCCTACAATCCCGAGTCGCTGATTCCGACGCCGAACATGGATCGGTTGGCCGAGGAAGGGTTGTCTTTCACGGACGCGCATTCCGGGGCGGCCATCTGCAGCCCGACGCGATACGGGATCATGACCGGGCGCGCCTATTGGAGGACCTACAAGCGCCATTCACTGGTCATGCCTTACGACCCTCCCGTCATCCCGCCGGAGCGATTGACGTGGGGACGAATGATGCAGGAGAGGGGCTACACGACCGGCTACGTGGGGAAATGGCATCTGGGGTTGTGGTATCCCGCCAAGCCGCGTGAGGGATGGCGGCGCCAGTACACGATGAACGAGGACGAGGTCGATTTCAGCAGACCGGTCGTGGGCGGGCCGACCGACCTGGGGTTCGATCACTTCTTCGGCAATGCCGGCGGACCCAACAACGACTCTCCTTACGCATTCATCAGGAATGACCGCTGGGTGGAGGTACCCACGGTGATGACGCCGCCGGAGATGGTCGAGCAGCCCGGCGTGGTCAGGGGGTTGATGGCTCCCGGCTGGGTCCAGGAGAACGTCGATGTGAGGTTGACCGAGGAAGCTGTCGCCTTCGTCGTCGACCACGTGAGCGACGATCCCGAGGTGCCCTTCTTCCTCTACTACAGCTTGTCGACCCCACATCTGCCGTGGACCGCTCCCGATTTTGTCCAGGGGGCAAGCCGGGAAGGCCCTCGGGGCGACATGATCGCGCTCGTCGATTGGGTCGTCGGCGAAGTCCGGGGAGCTCTGGAGAGCCGCGGCGTCCTCGACGACACCATCCTGATCGTCACCAGCGACAACGGACCGCGCCGAGGGGCGAACGGGCACCTTTCGGCGGGCCCCTTCCGCGGATACAAAAACACGGCGTATGAAGGGGGCCACAGGGTCCCCTTCATCGCTCGTTGGCCGGAAAGGATCGCTGCCGGGGAGCGCTCCGATGTGCCGATCAGTCTGACGGACATGGTCGCGACCTTCGCCGAGCTCCTCGGCTACAGCCTGCCGGATCATGCCGCCGAAGACAGCTTCAGCATCTTGCCCGCTTTGTTCGGCGACGGAACCGGCACCGGACAGCGCCCGGCCCTGATCGCCGACACCGGCAGGGGCGATTTTTCGATCCGGCGTGGCAACTGGAAGCTCATCGCCTTGAATCCTCAGCCCCCGGATCAGCAGGTGGTGTACGAGCTGTACGACCTGCGTGAGGATCCCCACGAGACCACGAATCTGGCCGACGCCCATCCGGACATCGCTCGAGAGTTGAAACAACTGCTGAGCGAGAGCAGACGAACAGGTTTGCGCTTCCTCCCCGTCGTTTCACCTTCGCGCCCGTGAGAACGACGCTGGTCGCGTTCGCAATCTCCTGTCTCTTCTGGGCCGGTCCGGCGAAAGCGCAATCAGCCGGGGAGAGCGGCGTCGTTCGCCCGGTGCGGATCGACACAGCGCCGCGCATCGACGGCCTTCTCGATGAGGCGCTGTGGGCCGAGATCGAGCCCATCACCGATTTCCGTCAGTGGGAGCCGGACAACGGCGCGCCGCCCACCGAGCGCACCGAGGTGCGCATCTGCTACGACGACCGCTACCTGTACGTCGGCGTGCGCGCCTACGACAGCGAGCCCGACCAGATCATCGCTCGTTCTTTCGAGCGCGACAGGCAGATCGATCAGGATGACTCGATCTACATCGACATCGATTCGCTGAACGACAACCGCAACGCGGTCGGCTTCGGCACCAACGTGATCGGAACGAAGTCGGATTACGAGCTTTCCGAGGATCGCACGATCAACATGGCCTGGGACACCATCTGGTACACCGAGGCCAACGTCGACGAGCTCGGCTACACGCTGGAGATCGCTATCCCGTTCTTCTCCCTGCGCTTTCAGCCCGACGACGAGATCGAAATGGGGGTCAACATCGAGCGCTACATCCGGCGCAAGAACGAGCGCGCCAACTGGCCCTACATGAGCCGCGACTACGACTACTACAGCATTAGCCAATACGCCCGCATGACGGGGCTGCAGGGCATCCAGCGCGGAGTGAACCTGGAGATCAAGCCCTACGGCGTCGGCGGCTATAGCCAAGTGCCCGAGGAGCGGGGCTGGGACGCAGACGCCGGACTCGACGTGAAATGGGGAATCACCCCGAACCTGACCGCCGATCTGACGCTGAATCCGGACTTCGCCCAGGTCGAGAGCGACAACCTACGCATCAACTTGACCCGGTTCAGCCTCTTCTTTCCCGAGAGGCGCGATTTCTTCCTGCAGAGCGCCGATCTGTTCAGGTTCGGACTGCCGCGAGACGTCGAGGTGTTCTTCAGCCGGCGCATCGGCATCATCGGCCGAGAGGAGATCCCGATCATCGGTGGTGTCAGAACCTACGGGCTTGCCGGCAAGACCAACGTCGGCCTGATGACGATGCAGACCGGATCGTCGGGCGCCTTTGCCAGCGAGAACTTCAGCGTCGTCCGCGTCAAGCAGAACGTCTTGGGGCGCAGCTACATCGGCGGCATCTTCACCAGCCGGCAAGGCAACTCGACGTTCGAAGACATGACCTGGGGAGGCGACTTCAACTTCCGGTTCGGGGTCAATACGCTCGTCGAGGGCAGCGTCGCGCGCAGCAATCGGCCGGGAAGCGATTCCGGCGACTGGTTCGGCAACGTCGCGGCATCGCAGAACGTAGATCGTTACGATTGGGAGGTCCGTTACACCGATGTAGGGGACGGTTTCGAGCCCGGCATCGGCTTCGTGCGACGACAGGATCAGCGAGCCCTGAACACATCCGCCCACTACAAGCCGCGGCCCGATTGGCGCGGCGTGCGTCAGCTCAGCTTCGGCCTCGACTACCAGCGGGTCGAGGACCACGACAGGATCCTCGAGACGCAGGTTTTCCACCCCGCATTCGTGGCGACCTTTCAGACCGAGGACATCTTGACGGTCGGCTACACCGATGCCTTCGATCGTGTGCCCTTGCCCTTTTCGGTCGGCCCCGGAGTCGTCATTCCCCCCGGGGAGTACAAGCAGCGCCAGGTCTCGGCGAGATTCACCTCCAATCGCTCCCGGCGCCTCTCTTTCACGGCGTCGTACGAGCAGGGTGGCTTCTACGAGGGCGACATCCTCGGCGGTAGCCTGTCTCTTCAGTACAATCCCCTGTCGCAGCTGCGCTTGAGCCCGGCCCTTGAGTACGACGACGTCCGTGTCCCGGGTGGCGATGTCGAAAGCCTGATCGCCAGGCTCTATGTCTCGTACTACTTCAGCCCGGAGCTGACGACGCGGGCAGCGGTGCAATACTCCTCGCTGTACGAGGAGTTCGTCGCCAACTTCCGCGTTCGCTGGATCTACACACCGGGATCCGAGGCTTGGTTCGTCTACGACGAGGGGCGCCAATTCGGCCCGCTAGATCCTTCGCTGCGGGACCGCGCCGTCATCGTCAAGGTCGTGCACAACTTCCACTTCTGAACCGATCGGTCCGATTGCGGCCGAGGTCTGCCGGTTCGCTCGCCCACGGGAAGCGGCAACGCGCCTTTTCGCGACCGTCAGCCGTACGAGATTTCCAGCTCGATCGCCAGCTCCCGCAAGCGCTTGTCGGTGCTCCACAGGGGAATCCCCGTGAGAATCACGGAAGCCAGCAGGTGCGCGTCCACGAGCCCGATACCTCGCCCCATCAAGCGGCGCCGCTCGATGAACTCGAGGATTTCCTCGTCGTCCGCGACCTGCGCCCGCGGGAGGGCCTGAAGCAACGTCAGGATCTCTTGCCTGCGTTGCAGGGTGCCGCACGCCAGCTCGCCAATCACGAACGGATGGCAAGCCACGAGTTCGTCCTGCAACAGCTCGCCGAGGTGGGCGTCACCGTGCCGGAGATGCGACACCCAAACGGACGTGTCGACCAGAACCATCAGACTTCCACCACGGCCGGCTAAGCCTTCGACAGGCGCCGCCGGGAGATCGGGCGGAGGCGTGTCTCGGTGCCACCCAGCTCGGCGAGTCGCCGGCTACTGGCGCGCGCGATCAACGCCTCGAGGCCGGCCCGCACCAGCGCCGTCTTCTGCTCGATCCCGGTCAGCTCGGAGGCTCTCTCGATGAGCTCGTCGTCGATGTTGAGCGTTGTTCTCATGCATATAAATATGCACATATTATGCACATACCTGCAATGGCTTCCTGGCGCTGCCCGATAGAGACGGCCACGGGCCGTCGGTTTCCGGCTCCAACGAGCGAGCCGAGTCTGGCGAGTGACCGCTGCGACGCGCCGAATGACTCGACGCTAACGGCCGGAGATCGGCGCCCGCTCCTTCAACTCCTCGAACCAGTTGAGAAGAACCCGGATCGACGTGTACGTCGCTGGCTCTGCTTCGGCCAGGACCAGGAAACGTCGGCCGTCCGGGCTGACGTCGTAGGACGAGCCCGGGACATTCGCGAAGCCCCCCTCGAAAACCAGCTCGGGTGTACCGGCGCTGAACTCGGGATCGGTGGTGATTTCCACGGCCATCCAGCGGTTTCCGTTGCGGTAAAAGAGCTCGTTTCCTCGCGGTGACCAGCGCGGCTCTTCGCCCCCGCCGCGGGAGACCAGATATCTCTCGGAGTCCTCTGTGCCGGGGAACGGGCGCACGAAGACCTCGGACTCCCCGGGCTCGTCCGAGAAGTAGGCGATCCACCTGCCGTCTGGGGAGAGGGCGGCAAGCCCCTCGACGAATTCGGTGGCTACGAGAGGTTGTGGCTCCGTGCCGTTCTCGAAGGACGCAACCCAGATGTCGTGCCCCGGGGAGGAGCCGCTCGGGGCGGTGTAGACGAGCACCGGCGCCACCGGAGACCAGGACAAAGGGATGTGGGGCCCTTCGATCAGAAGCTCCGGGTCGCCGCCGCCGTCGGCCCGCTTTCGATAGATGGCTTGATCGGCACCGTCTCTGGTGTGGTAGACGACGTGTTCGCCATCCGATGTCCAGACGGGATACAGGCTGTGCTGACCTGTGGTCACGCGGCTCCAAAGAGCCTCGCCCAGCTCGTAGACCCAAATGCTGCTGGTGGCGGCGGTCTGGGCAATCGCCAGCCGGTCGCCGTCGGGCGAAAGCCTGAAGGCGCCGAAGATCCGGGCATCGACGGGCAAGGCTTCCACCGCACCTTCACGGTCGACCCAGACGGGCCTGGTCATGGAGGCGTCCCCGCCCGGCAGGTAGACGAGTGATCCGTCGGCGGAAAACGCAACCTGAGCGGCGCCCGGCATGGCCTCGGTGCGGACGCCCTCGAGGACGGTCACTTCATCGCCGGTCGTCTCGAGACGATCGATATCGAAGGGCACGGCCACCAAGGTGCCCGACCTTCCGAAGACGAGATGGCCCGACGGCACGTATCGAGCGAAGGCACCGCCCTCCAAGATCGTGCGACGTTCGCCGCTCTCCGGGAAAAAGACCCCGATCGACTGCCGCGCCGGGTTGTTGACGCCGGCGTAGCCGGTGTAAAGAACCGCACGCCCGTCGGGTAGGACCTGCGGCCACCAGCGGAGCCCCTCGTCATCGATGACCTCGGGCCTCGCCCCGGCGCGGGCCGCGACGCGAATCAGACTGGCGCCCTCGGCATCGGCCCAGATGATCGTCTCGTCGGCAGCCCAGCTCGCACCGTAGGGGTTTCTCGCCTCGCACAACACCAGGGGCGCGCCGCCCCGGACGGGCACGATCTTGAGCTGGCTTTCGGTGAAGAAGCCGACGCGATTCCCGTCGGGCGAGAAGAAGGGAGCAAAACCGCCCTCGGTGCCGGGCATTGGCGTCGCTTCAAGTTCGGCCAGCGGCCGCAGGTAGAGCTGTGTGACACCGTCGTCGTCGACGACGTAGACCAAATCGGCACCGTCGGGAGAGAGCGCCATCGACGGCTGGCCGATGCCCAGAGGAGCCGCCTGGGCGAGAGCCAGGGGTTCGTTCGCGGGGAGCGTGATTTCCAGGCTTCGGAGCGGCAGTCTTTCGGGGGTGGCTCGGGGCATCAGTTGCCAGATGGCAACGGCTGCCGCCGCCGCGCCGAGGACGATGATCGCCGCGGAAGCGCTCCAGGGTATGGCCCGGCCTCGGGAAGCGACGGAACTCGTCTCGGTGGCGGCACCCGGCAATTTTCCGCCGGGTTCTCGTAGCGCCTCGTCGGGCTCTCGCAGCGCCTCTTCGATCTCGATTCTGGCGTCGCCCATGTCCCGCATGCGGCGCTCAGGGTCCTTCTGTAAGCAGCGGCGCAACAGAGCTCGGACGGCCGGTGGCGTTGAAGGCGGGAGCTCTTCCCAGTTCGGGTCACGTTCGATGATCGCGGCCAAGGTGTCGGCGATGGTTTCGCGGCCGAAGGCCTTACGCGACGTCAGGGTTTCATAGAGAACACAGCCGAACGACCAAACATCGACGCGCCTGTCGCAAGGCGCGCCGCGGACTTGCTCCGGGCTCATGTAGGGTGCGGTGCCGACGATCGTGCCGGCAGAGGTCAGCTCGGTGCTTTCGGCCGTCTCCCGCAGATCGCGCCGGACGCCTGCGGGCCGAAGCGCCTTGGCGACGCCGAAGTCGAGAATCTTGACGCGCCCGCGAGGCGTGACCATGACGTTAGAAGGCTTCAGATCCCGATGGACGATGCCTTTCTCGTGTGTGACTTCCAACGCCTCGGCGATCTGGCGGCAGATATCGAGGGCTTTGCCGACACCGAGTCGGCCGGCGGCAAGACACTGCTCCAACGACTCGCCTTCCACGAGCTCCATGACAAGGAAGCGCCTTCCCTCCGATTCCTCGAAGCCGTGGATGGTGGCGACGTTCGGATGGTTGAGTGCCGCCAGCAAGTGCGCCTCGCGCCGCAGGCGGGCGACCAGGTCGGGATCGTCGGCGAGATCCTCCGAAAGGACCTTGATCGCAACATCACGGTGCAGATGGGCATCGTGTGCGCGGTAGACATCGCCCATGCCGCCCGAGCCGAGCGGCTCGACGATCTCGTAGTGCCCCAGCGACCGGCCAACCATCGAGGCTTCCTGGTTGCGGCCAAAACTAAGATATAGGAGTCTGAATTCTAGCCGCGAGGTGGGAGCGGTTCAACAGGTTACGGCTGCGTGCGGCGCGCTGAGGGGCCCGGCGGCGAGCGGCCCACGGCGCACAGAGAGCCGCCCCGGTAGTACCATGCACCCGCCATGGAGAAGCAAGCGAGCGTGGGGGCGATCGTCTCGATCGCCTTGAGCCTGATCTTCACCGCCGGATGCACGGCGCGCCCCGAGTCGGGCGACGACCCGCTACTGGCCGGATTCCTCGATCCCCCGGCGCGGGCCCGCCCCGACGCCTTTTGGCCCTGGTTGAACGGCCACGCCGACCCGGCGCGGCTCACGGAGGAGATGGAACGCTTCAAGACCGCGGGCTTCTCGCGGCTGCAGGTGTGGGACGTGCAGGCGCTGCAGGATCCCGACGGGCTCGTGCCGGTCGGGCCGCCCTTTCTCAGCGATGCGTGGCTCGAGACCTTCGCCCACGTGAACCGCGAGGCGCTGCGGCTGGACCTGGAGCTCGGGCTCCTCGCCGCCAGCGGGTGGAACGCCGGCGGGACCTGGGTCGAGCCGAAGCAGGCCGGAGTCGGGCTCTTTTCCTCGCTGAGCGTCGCCCGCGGTCCGGCGGAGCTCGAGCTGCAGCTCGATTTTCCGGAGGTTCCCGAGCACGCCCCCCGGGGTGAGGACGGCCGGCCGGCGTACTGGCGGACCATTGCCGTGCAGGCCGTTCCCGTCGCCGACGGCGAGCGCCTGGCGGCGGAGCGCGTCGTCGATCTCACGGACCGGCTCGACGAGGACGGGCGGCTCCGCTGGGATGCGCCCGC
>CBDUAS010000117.1:0-8480 GCA_965365185.1 uncultured bacterium
GACGTACACATCCCCCATGCCGCCGGAGGCCAGCAGCTCGACGATGCGATAGGTTGCCAGGAGCGTTCCGCGTTCGATCATGCGCCCCGCGACTTTACAACCCCGCAGTACGAGGGCAAAGGGCGAACCCGCCCCTCCGTGGGCCTGCGGAGCCGCCCGGAGCTCGGGGCCGGAATCATGTGCCGGTGGCGGCGTGCGAGCCCGGGAGTGGACTGCGTGCGCCCGGTGCTTCGAGACCCGAGTGAAGCGGCGGCTCGGCGCCGGGAGGAGGCGGCAGCTCGGGAGCTTATCATGACCTTGACATCCCTTTTGGCCCCCCTAAACTGCCAGAAGCAGGTCAACTGGATCCCCCACGGAGACGAATCGCGTTGCGGTTCCGTTTTCCGAAATACCGTGGCCCGGGTTTCGAGCCCTACGGAACGATCGGGCTTGGTGCAGCCGTTTTTACTCCCGAAGAGGAGGTCGATCTTGAAGCGCAAGCTTGGTGTGCTCGTTGTCGTCGCCATCGTCAGCGTCGCCTTTGCCTCGGCGGCCCTGGCGCAGTCGCAGTCGACCACCGGCCGTATCGAGGGTCGGGTGGTCGACCCTGATGGCGTCGGCCTACCCGGTGCCAGCGTACAGATGCGCAACACCGCGACCAACTACACGCAGACGGTGTTCACGCAGGCCGACGGCTCGTTCGTTGCACCGCTCATGCCGCTCGGTCCGTACGAGATCACGGCATCCCTCCCCGGCTTCACCACACTCGTCCGCGAGGGCGTGACGGTCACGGTCGGTGCCAGCCCCAGCCTCACCCTGTCGCTACAGGTCGCGGCGGTCGAGGAAAGCATCACGGTCACCGCGGAAACGCCGCTGATCGAGACAACGCGACCGGAGGGCTCGACCAAGTTCTACGAGGAAGCCATCGAAGGCCTGCCCAACAACGGCCGCAACTTTCTCAGCTACATGCAGCTCACTCCCGGGGTGAGCATCGTCCAGGGGCCGGACGGTGACGAGATCACCGTCAACGGCCAGAAAGGCATCCAGAACAACATCTCCGTGGACGGGGCCGACTTCAACAACCCATTCTTCGGCGAGCAACGCGGCGGCCAGCGCCCGGCCTTCACCTTCAACCTCGACGCGGTGCAGGAGTTCGTCGTCGTCACCGACGGCGCCAACGCCGAGTTCGGCCGCTCGTCGGCGGGCTTCGTCAACGTCATCACCCGCTCGGGTACCAACGACTTCAACGGCACCGCGAACGCCTATTTCAAGGGCGACGCGCTGTCCGCCGACCCACAGCGTGAAGACGGCACCCGTGTGCCCGAGGACTTCAACCAACAGCAGTTCGGCGCTACGTTCGGCGGCCCGATCAAGCGAGACGAGATCTTCTTCTTCACCTCGGTCGACTTTCAGCGCCGGCGCTCCAACAAGCAGCAGGATCCGAATCGCATCGAGCAGCGTGTCGTCGACGCGCTGGCTTCGCTCGGCTCCGCGAACGAGAACGCGCCGATCGACCGGACGCAGGACGCCCGGGTGTTCCTGGGCAAAGTGGATTGGCAGGCCAACGCCGACAACCGGGTCAGCGTCCGCTATGCCTACACCTGGTCCGAGCACGAGAACGGCACCTTTGACGTCGACTCGTGGGGGGCCAGCGCCAACGCCATCGAGCAGGACGACTCCAACGCCGTCAGCGGCTCGATCATCTCGACGTTTTCGGACTCGACGTTCAACGAGTTCCGCTTCCAGTTCGCCAAGGAGAACCGCCCGCGGCCGTATAACGGCCCGAATATCGTCGGTACGGACCGGCCGCTGCCGGACATCGCCTTCGACTTCGATCGCCAGTACCGCTTCGGCATGCCGTTTTTCATTCCGGTCGACTACTACGACACGCGGGTGCAGCTTGCGGACAACGTCACGCTGCTCCAGGGCGCTCACCTGATCAAGATCGGCGGTGAGTGGAACCGCACGAATGCCTTTCAGACGTTTCGTGGCTTCATCAACGGCCGCTTTATCTTCACTTCGACCGACGGTTTCCTGAACTACCTGGCGAACCCGAATTACGTCGAGTGCGCCGACGGCTCGAGCAGCCAGACGGGTCAGTGCCCCGCGGGTGTCGGCGCCGTCGGGCCGGTGGATACGTACCTGCAGCAGCTCGGCGTCGGTGACATCAGCGCCGAACAGGCGGGCACGCAGGACATCCCGCAAAACGAGATCGCCCTGTTCGTGCAGGACGCCTGGCAGGTTAACGATCGTCTCTCGCTCGACCTGGGTTTGCGCTGGGAATCGCAGATCCAGCCGCCGCTGATCACGCCGATTCCGGACCTCTTCTACTTTCCGTTCATCGGCCAGACGCGTCAGGGGCAGGAGTTCCCCGGCGACGGCACCATTCCTTCGGACTGGAAGATGTTCCAGCCGCGCGTCGGCGTATCGTGGGACCCGCAGGGTGATGGCCTGTCCGTCGTACGGGCCTCGTTCGGCATCTACAACGCCCGAATTCCGGGCCTGAACTTGGCGTCGAGCCGCTCGACCGACGGCAGCCGTGGGCAGACGCTGTTTCGCAACAGCGCGCTCGGCGAGGCCGGAATCCTGCCGCCGCCGCCACCGGTGACGGAGTTGATCACGCAGGAAGAGGCCGGCGATCCGTTCCAGCCCGGTGTGTTCGTGTTCGACAAGGACTTCCAGAACCCCGACACCTACGCCTTTCACGTCGGCTACGAGCGCGAGGTGTACCCGGAGCTGTCGCTGGGCGGCAAGGTCAGCTACAACAAGACCGAGAACATCACTCGCTTCACCAACCGCAACGACCCGCTGCTCGGCGCGGTCTGGTCGACCGGCCTCACCGGTCCCGATGATCCGAACGGTATCGGTACGCTCACGGTGGTCGAGTCGACGGCGCGTAGCGAGTACGTCGGTGTGACCTTCACGGCGCGCAAACGAATGTCGGACAACTACATGTTCGACATCAACTACACCATCTCGCGGGACAAGTCCGACGATGATAACGAGCGCGACCCGTTCAGCTTCCGCTACGCGAAGATCACCGACCTGGGGCCGGAGTTCAGCTACTCCGACCGTGACCAGCGGCACCGGTTCAACGGCTATTTCCTGGCCATCTTGCCGTATGAAGTCAACTTCAACGTCCGCTACTCGTACCGGTCCGCGCAGCCGTTCTCCATCACCGAGACCGGCGCTCCGGCCAATCAACCGTCCGATCGCGTCAATGCCGACGGGTCGGTGACCGTGCGCAACCTGGCGCGCAAGGACAACGAGTTCTCGGCCTTCGACTTTCGCCTGTCGAAGTTCTTCGACGTCGGCAATGTCCAGATCGAGGCCATCCTCGACGTCTTCAACCTGTTCAACTCGGCCAACGTACTGCAGCCGCAGACCACCAACCTGGTGTTCAACTTCGACGGCACCGTGCAGGCCGGCGCCGGCCAGCCGCGCGAGGCACAGATAGGGTTCCGCGTGATCTTCTGAGGCGGGACTGAGGCTGAAAGCGGCGGCCGGGAAGGGAAAGCCGGCAGCCGGGACAATTCGACCCAGGTCGCACGAGGGGCCCCTGCAGGGGCCCCTCATCCCCGTTGGCGCTCCTTGGCCGTGCCCCGCTCGTCCCCTGCGTCGGGCTGCCGCGGTCTGGATTCGGCCGGGTCTGCGCTTACGGACAGCGCATGGTCGCAAGAGCGTCAGGGCCGCGGAAGCTCCACGGCGAACTTCAGGGACGCAGCAGCCCCACCACGTCTTGCGGTCGCTCGACCGTGTAGTCGGGCGCCGAAGGCCAGGAATCGGTGGCCGGGCCCATGCCATAGGCCGCGCCGATGGCGAAGACACGGATATCGATGCCCCGTGCCTCCAGCTCCCGGTTGGCGTTGTGGGCGCACTCGATGTCCATCTGGTGGTCGCCAACGTAGGCGACGTGGCCGGGTTGCATGCCGGTGAGGTGGTCCAGGCACAGGAGCAGGCCGTCCGGGGCCGGTTTTTGACGCTTGTCCGCTACCTCCTCGTAGCCGATGACGATGCCGAAGCGATCCAGCAGCCCCTCGCCCTCCAGCGAGCGCTCGATGTAGGCGCGGGAGTTCATCGAGACGATCCCCTGCGGCAGGTCGTCGAGGCCGGCGAGGGCCGCGGCGACGCCGTCGTACACGGGTGCGACGGTCTCGTCTGTGAGCTGATACTCGGTCCACAGACGCCCGGCCTCGCGGGTGTGCTCGGCGCTCATACCGAACTCGTTGATGTAGAGCTGCTGCCAGTCGGGAGTGCGGTGCAGGGCGCGGGTGTAGGCTTCGAGAGAGCGCAAGCCCTCGATCTCGTCGGGCTCGGCGCCGGTGAAACGACGCACGATGTTTCGCGTGATGCCGAGGTTCTTTGCCCGGGTATCGACCAGCGTGCCGTCGTAGTCCCAGATGACGGCGGTGAGGGGTCGTTCTTCGATCATCGGTGCGGCGGAGCTACGGCAACGACGTGTCCCTGCGTGCGGAACAGCAACATTCCCTCGGAGATCGCCGGCGTTGCCATGGTGACCTCGCCCATGGGGTTGCGGGCGAGCAACTCGAACCGGGCGCCCGCAGCGAGCACGAAAACGTCGCCGTCCTCGCTGCTGAAATACACCTTTCCGTCGGCGGCAACCGGCGAGGCCGAGAAGCCGCCGCCGCTGCCGAGCCGCTCCTGGTAGAGCCGCTCGCCGGTGCGGGCGTCATAGACGCTCAGGGCGCCGTTGTCGCGACAATTGTACAGCAGGTCGCCGTACACCAGCGGCGTCTGCATGTAGCCGCCGCCGCGAGAATAACTCCAGGCCACGGAATCGTTCGCGCTCTCCCCGGCGAGCGTGATGTCGCCGCGCGCCGAAGGCCGGATGGCGTAGATCGGCGACATCGGACCGTGGGCGTTGGTGATGAAGATGAGCCCGTGGCCGAACACCGGCGTGGGCACGGGGATATCGCCGCCGCCGCGCATTCTCCAGACCTCCGCCCCGGTCGCCGGATCGTATCCGCCGATGTGACGGTAGCCGTTGACGACCACCTGGGAGACGCCGTTGTCCTCGTAGACGTTCGGCGTTCCCCAGGTAGGAACCTCGTCGCGCGGAGTGCGCCAGACTTCTTCTCCGCTACTCAGGTCGAAGGCGGCGATGAACGAGCCCTGCTGTACATCCGCCAGCAGGATTACCTTGCCGTCGTGGATGATCGGCGACGAGGCGACGCCCCACTGGGCCGTGGGGACCATGTAGAAGCCGGAGTCGAGCACGCCGAGGTCCTTCTTCCAGAGCAGCTCGCCCTCCATGTCGTAGGCATACAGCCCCTCGGAGCCGAAGTAGGCGATCACGTGATGGCCGTCGACCGCCATCGTCGCCGAAGCGTGTGTCGACTTCGTATGCCGCTTGATCTTCGGCACACCGCGGTGCGCGGTGCGCTCCCAGACGATCTCGCCGCTTCTCTTGTCCAGCGCGTAGACCATCCAGCGGTGCTCGCTGTCGTCCTGCACGGGCGCGATGTCGCCGTACAGGCCCACCCTGACGGAGTTGTCGCGCGAGCTGATGGCGGTGGTCACGAACACCCGGTCGCCCCAGACCACCGGGCTGGCGTGGGACAGGCCCGGGATCGGCGTCTTCCAGAGGATGTTCTCGCCGGTCTCGGCGTTCCAGCTCGTCGGTGTGGGGAACCCTTCGTTGATCCCGCTCGACCGCGGCCCGCGAAACGACGGCCAGTTCACCCCGGACTCCCGCTGGGGCACCGCCGGCAAAGAGGCGGTTGCCGCCAAAAGCAACGGCAGCACAGCGAGAAAGTGCATGGGTCGCGTGTCCTTCATGTGCCCTCGTCCTCTGAGTCTTCGTCTCTCTTGATGATCCCTTGCATCCAACCCTCGAGCCCGCCGCCCTGCCGCAGCGCCTCCAGCAGAGCGACGGTATCGAGCGAGACGCGTGGCTCCGCGACAGTACCGGAGATGATCACCGGAATCGATACCCAGCCGCTCTCGTCCGTGAGCGCGTCAACCAGAGCGTCGGACAGGTCGCCTTGCCAGCGCCCGAGATCGATCTCTTGACGCGGCACGAAAACGTTCGCACGTCCGTCGAGCGCACCATCGGCGCCGAGCTTCCCGGCCGCCTGCAAGCGCATCAGCTCGCTGACGATCTCGAACGGAGCGACGTCGACACGTTCGTCGGCGACGGTGAAGTCGATCGTCGTGGCCTGGTAGCGCGAGCCGGCGAGATCGAGGCCGATGAGCTCCACCACGCGGTCGAGCGCCGGCAGATCGGGGATCGCGCCGGCCGCCAGCGCCAGCCGGCCGCCGCCCTCGACGCTCGACGTCTGCGGGCCGGCTCCGGCTGCCTGCATCTCGAATTGGGCGCCGCCCAGCGTGCCGGCGGTTTCGAGGCCCAGCAGCCGGTTGAGATCGAGATCCTGGCCGGAGAGGGCCGTGCGATAGGTGTATGGCACGGGGTTCACGTCGACGACCAGCTCTTCGAGGCGAAGCTTTCCCTCGGGGGCGTCGAGCTGCAGCCCGGTCACCGTGAAGATGCCGTCCGCGGCCGTGATGTTCGCCCGGCTTCCGCTGGCAACGCGGTCTGCCCAGTGAACCGTGCCCACGTCGATGTGGCCGCGCGCCGACAGCCCCACGGCGACCGCCCGGGCGCGAGCGTCGACGTTGATGTCCTCGAGCTCGGCATCGAGGCCGGTGACGCGGGTCGTTTCCTCGCCGTCCGGCGCCAGCACCCGCAGCGTGCCGTCGGTGACCGATGCGGCGTGAACGGCCATCTCACGACCCCAGCCGGAGCGGGATCCGGTCTCTTGTGCCGCACCCATCGCCACCCGCCGGAGGGCTGCTCGTCGCGCTCCCAAGCGCTGGGCAGCCGCTTGTGGCGCCGCCGGCCGCCGCAGCGCCGTGCGCCGCGGTTGCGCCTGCGGGTGAGCCGAAGCCGTGTCGCGCGCGACGTTGCGCACCTCGATCACCGGGCGCTCCATCAGCAAACGGTCGACGACGATATCGCCGAGCAAGAGCGGCAACAGACGGTGCTCGAGCACCACGCTGTCGACGGTGGTTACCACGGTCCCGGAGGCGATGTCGGTGGTGGCGACGACGTCTTCCAGAACGATGCCGTGGCGCAGGTGCAGGCGAAAGCGGCTCGCCTGCAGGCGGATCCCGGCGTTGTCGCCCGCCGCCTCCAGGATGCGGCGGCCCAGGCCGGGGACCTCGAATTCGACGAAAAACGCCGTCGTCACCACCAAGGCGAGCACGCAGGCAGCGATGGCGAGCGCGATGCGGAGCTTTCTCAAGCGGTTTCCTCCGGGGATCCTCTCGATGGTGGCTTACCGCGACAGGGCAAACAAGTACACCGATCGAGCAGCGCGATCCCGTTGGTCTCCCGGCCTCAGGGATAAACAATGCCCTCGGGTGTCTGGAAGCGGATGCTCTCGATCGCCAGTGTGCGGCCGGCAGGCCCTTCGATGCCCAAGTGCAGCCACACGGGGGTGCGGCCGGCCGGGCGGCGGGGGACGGGCACACGGACCTCCGTGGCGCCTGCCAGGAGCCGCAGCGGAGACAACGGCTCGTCGTCGAGCGTGGCGCCGAGTCGCCAGCTCCCTTCGGCGGGGACCGGCTCGGCGAGCTCGACGATCATCTCGCCGCGCACCATCCAGCCGGCGAAGCGGCGCTGCAGGTTGCGGCCATCGCCGCCGTTGCGCACGCGGTAGACGCGACGGTTGCCGAAAGCGCGCTCGAGCTGCCACCAGTCGGCGATCCCGGGAAGGATCTCCTCGGTGAGCTGCCGCTGGGTGGGCCGATCGAAGCGGGCCAGGTCGACGACGACGTAACGCACCGGGAAGCGGTCTCGCAGGGTGTCGAGGAACGCCGGAGCTGGTGGCCACTGCCGAGCAAGGCCGTGGAGCTCGCGGATGTCCTCCGGCAGCCGACCGTTGTGGCCGGTGACGTTTTGCTTCCAGTGGTAGGTGGAGAGCCACTGCTCCTTCGCCGTGTCATCCATCAGGCGCGCGATCGGCCACTCCAGGATGCCGAAGTCTCCCGGCTGCTCGGCGATCCAGGCGTACAGGCCGTCGCGCGCGGGATCCGGTATGTCGTGCAGCGGTAGCGGGTTCCCCGTCGATTCCGCCACCATGAACACCACCAGCAGCCCGGCGGCGAGGCGTGCCGGGCCGGGGGAACGGAGCCGCGAGAGCAGCCAGGCGGCGCCGAATCCGAGAACGACGGCGAGAAACGCTTGCCCCAGGATCCCGGCGCGGAACGGCCCGCGAAGCGCCGAGGCGCCCGGCACCCACAGGTAGATCCAGTGGTACGGCAGGGGAGGGCCCTGGTAACCGAAGAACTTCAAGCGCGGTCCGAGGGCCATCAGCATGGCGAACGCGGCGATCGCCGCGTAGACACGGGCCAGCCGGGGCGACTCCATCAACCTCTTCCAAGCGGCGCGGGCGAGGCGTGGAAACGCACGGCCCTCCGCCGCTCCGACCAGTGCCAGAGTCACGAGGGCGAGCACGAGCAGCGACCCGGAAGGGGCC
>CBDUAS010000118.1:0-8475 GCA_965365185.1 uncultured bacterium
GTCTCCCCCACGCAGCACGTCGGCCACGTGCCCCATGCCGTACCGCTGCTCGACCCGTGCCACGCACGAGAGGATCATCTGCGCCTCACGCGTCCCGTCGACGAGCCCCTCGGTTTCGCCCAGGCAAACGTCGCACGCGCCGCACTCATCGCTGTCGCCTTGCCCGCCGCCCTCGGCTCGGTTCTCCCCGTCGACCGGAAGGTAGGCCTGACCGAAATACTCCGACAGAGCCCGGTGACGACATCGGCCGGGGGCACAGAAGCGCCGCATCTCATCGAGAAGGGAGAGCTCCGCCTCGTGGGCATCACCGTTGGCGGCCGCCTCCGCGGCGCTCTTTTCGAGCACCGTGCGCCACTTGAGGGCATCGGCGGGTGAGTGCAGCAGGACACATTCGGCTTCCAACCCGTCGCGACCAGCGCGGCCGGTTTCCTGCTGGTAGTGCTCGACGGACTTCGGCATCGCCGCGTGCAGAACACAGCGCACGTCGGAGCGGTCGATACCCATACCGAACGCCACCGTCGCGACGACGACATCGAGCTCCGCGGTGCTGAAGGCCTCCTGCGCTCGATGACGCTCGGACGGGTCCAAACCCGCGTGATAGCAGGCTACCCGATGACCCTCGGCAGCCAGCACATCGGCCAGCCTCTCGGTGTCCTTGCGGCTGATGCAATAGATGATGACCGCTTCGTTAGCATGTCTCGCCAACACCTCGCGGATCTGGACGTACAGGTCGAGACGCGGGATCAGGCGGTAGATCAGGTTCGGGCGGTCGAATCGCCCGACCAGGACCGCGGGATCTTCGAGGCCGAGTTGGTCGATGATGTCGCCGCGCACCCGCTCGGTGGCGGTTGCGGTGTAGGCGTGCAGTGTCGCCCCCGCCAACTTCTTCTTGAGCACCGCGAGCTGGCGGTACTCGGGGCGAAAATCATGGCCCCAATGGCTGATGCAGTGCGCCTCGTCGACCGCGAACGTGCGAACCCCGAGCTTCTCGACGGTCTCCAGGAACCATGGCGTCACCAGGCGCTCGGGAGAGACGAAGGCGAGGCGGCAGGTTCCCGAACCGATGAGGCGCTCGGCCGCGGCACGCTCTTCGGCATCCTGGGCGCTGTGCAGCGCCGCCGCAGCGTAGCCGTTCGCCCGTAGCCCGTCTACCTGGTCCTTCATCAGCGAGATCAGCGGCGACACGACGATGTCCGTGCGCTCCGCCAGCAGCGGCGGGAGCTGATAGCACAGGGACTTGCCGCCTCCGGTGGGCAGCACCACCAGGGAGTCACGCTGCTCGAGGCCGGCGCGCACGGCCTCCTCCTGCAGCGGCCGCAGCGTGTCGTATCCCCAGGTGCGTCGCACAGCCTCGAGAATCGTCTCGCGGCTGATCGCTGATTCGAAGGGAAGGGTCGTCATGGGAGCACACCTTGACATATTGGACGGCCGGCGGCTGGCCTTGTGCCGGAAGTCGGCACGGGTGGACAGAGATTCCGCCGGGGAGCAGGAGAGGGACCGCGGGGCTCACGGGTCCTCCCGTGCCCGCCAGAATTCGCGGCTCGGCTGAGGGGATCTCGCTGAGGGGATCTCTTGAAAGCCGCGAATCTGTGCGGGGCCCCACGCTTCTCGTACCTCCCTGCTGCTCAGCTTCGCCGACCGACGACGGCCAGGGCGTCGTAGCCGAACAGGGGGCCGACGAGCACGACCAGGATGCCGTACACCAGGGCGCCGCCCACGATCGAGGCGGCGAAGACCAGGAGACCGAAGTCGGGACCTTGACGGGTGTGAAAGAGCAGGATGACGGCGGCCATTGCCGTCGCGGCGACAGTCGGCACCAGCCACGTACGCACGTAGGCGGAGACCGTGCAGCCGATCAGGCGCACGACCAGGAAGGCGGCAACCGGGTAGCTCACGGCGGCCGACAAGACGACCGACAGCGACGTCCCGACGAGCCCGAAGCGGGCCGTCAACGGGAAGATGACGGCTATGAGCACCAGCAGCTTCAGCAGGACCAGACGGGTGATCAGGTCGGGGCGCCCGAGGCCCTGGAAAAGAGGACCCGTGGTGGCGGACAGCGACCTCACCAGGCCCCAGACGGCCAGTATCTGCAGCGGCACGACCATCGGCTCCCAGGGCGGCTCCAGAACCAGGCGGACGAAGCTCGGCGCCATGACGGCGATGCCGGCAGCCAGCGGCGCCGAGATCAGCGCCGTGGCTTGCACCGCGCGCAGGTGCCCCCGCTGCAACCGCGGCCGATCGTCGCTCAGCTTCGCATACGCCGGAAACGTCACCCGCGACAGCACGTGGGTTATCTCGGTGGCGGGCAGGCCGGCATAGACGAACGCCATGCGGTAGAGCCCGAGCGCGTTGGCGCCGAGCATGCGCCCGACGACGACGTCGTCGCCCTGGTTGGCAACGAAATGCAGCAGGTTGGCACCCCAGACCCAGCCGCCGAATCCGGCCAGGTCGCGGAAGCGCGCCGCGTCGAAACGTGGCCGCACGATCGGCGCGATGAGGAACGACAACAGCAGGCGAACAACGTTTCCGGCGAGCACGCCGTACACCAAGGCCCAGGCGTCACGCAGGACGAACGCCATCGCCACAGATACGACGACGTCGACAAGCGCCCCACACGCGCCGATGGTTGCAAGCCTGCGGAAGTCGAGCTCCTTTTGAAACAAGACGACGGAGACGTTGGTCAACCCACTCAGCAGCAGGTTGACGGAAAGGACTCGCAGCAACGGCTCCGCGGCAGGCTCCTCGAAGAACCCGGCGACCAGTGGCGCGCCGGCAAACATCGCCACCGCCAGGAGGAGTCCGCGCAGCATGTGCACGGTCCACGCGGTGCCGAGATACTGCTCGGTGTCGGTGCGTCGGTGGATGATGGCTTCGTTGAAGCCGGTGCCGGACAGCGCCTCGAGCACGGACATGGCCAGCAGGGCGATGCCGAAGAGCCCGAAGTCGCCCGGCGCCAGCAGCCGCGCCAAGACCACCATACGGGCGAGCCCGAGGAGACGCTCGCCGATCCGCAGCCCGAAGAGCCAGAAACCGGAGGCCACGACGGCGCTCTGCAGCGACTTTGCCGAAGTGTCCGTTCGGGACGAGGTCGTTCCGTCGCCGCTGTTTTGCGAGGGTTCGTCTGCTAGCAAGATCGCTTTCCCGGGCCGGCGCGGACCACAGCATACCCCAGCCTCCGGCACGGCTATATAGTGTTGCGCATGGCTGCGACCTCCATGGCGCCCATCTTCGTCGTCGGCGTCCCGCGCTCCGGTACGACGCTGCTGGCTGCGATGCTGAACGCCCACCCGCGCATCGCCATCAGCCCGGAGACCTTCTTCCTCGAATGGGCGTTGCGGCGTCCACCGGCCAGCCTCGCCCGCGACGCGGGATTCGACGATTTCTGGGATGAATACGCCCGCTCGACGCCGTTTGCCGCTCTCGATCTCGACGCCGAGGGTCTGCGGCAGCGCTTCAAGACATCGACCGCGCGATCGTTCGCGGACCTTTTCGCCGTCATCTTGCGAACCTACGCTGCCGCGCACGACAAACCGCGGTGCGGTGAAAAGACGCCGCGGCACTACCTTTACGTCGACACCCTGCTGGAGTGGTTCCCCCGCGCCCGGGTAACCTTCGTCGTCCGCGACCCCCGGGCGGTCGCGGCGTCGCTGTTGCTGGTGCCGTGGGCCTCGAATGACGCCGAGGAGCACGGCTGGCGCTGGAGACGAAGCATGGAGCTGTTGGCCCGATTCGAGCGCGACCCGCGCGTCATCGCGACGCGGTACGAAGATCTCGTGCGCCAGCCGGAGGAGGCGTTGAAGCGTCTGTGCACGCATGTCGACGAGGCGTTCGAGAACGACATGCTCGAGTTCGCCGGCTCGGCAACAGCACTGGTTGCGGGAGAATCACACAAGCAAAACGTCCTGCGGCCATTGAGCGGTGAGTCGCTACACAGGTGGAAGAGCCAGCTCACGGCGCGGCAAATCGCGACCATCGAGCACATCACCGCCGACGGCATGGCGGCGTGTGGATACGAACGGTCCACCGACGAGCTCGGCTGGGGCGACCGCATCGGCGTGCAGGAGCCGCGCTCGCCATCGGGGCGCCACGCCCGGCGAGCGAGCCGTCGGTCGTGATGCTCGAGTCGGGCGGGTGGGGAGGAATCGCGCATTACAGCTACAACCTCTGCCAATCTCTGCACGAGATCGGAGCTTCGGTAACGCTGCTGACCGGAGCCCCCTACGAGCTCGACGACCTGCCGCGTGGGTTCGAGCTGCACACATTCGCGCCAGCGAGCTCGTATCAGGAACGCTGGCGCGCCCTGCGCGGCACTCTCCAATCGCTCGGTGCCGACGTGCTTCACTTGCAGAGCACCATCTCGGCGCGCCGCGACTGGCTGCGGCTGGCGCGGCTCAAGCGCAGCGGATGCCGCCTGGTAACCACGGCGCACAACGTGCTGCCACACGACCGCGCGGAGCGCGACGCATTCGGCATGCGCTGGGCGTTCGGACGCATCTACAAGATGAGCGACGGCATTATCGTGCACGGCGAGCAGACCCGAAAGCGGATCGTCGAGATGTTCCGCGTTCCTGCAGCCCGGTTGAGGATAATCCCCCACGGCGACTACGGTTTTGCGGCCGGGCAACGGAATCGGGCGGAAGCGCGGCAACGACTCGGGCTCGACGAAGATGACCTGGTGCTGCTCGCCTTCGGCGCCATGCGCGAGTACAAGGGCATCCCGGAGCTCATCGACGCCTTTGCTCGCATCGCCTGCGGGTTTCCCGCCGCCCGCCTGCTGATCGTGGGCAAGCCCATCCGCGTCGACGTCGAGGACTTTCGCCGGCAAATCGAGCGAACAGGCCTCGGCGACCGCATCACGCTGCGGCCCGAATACGTGGCTTTCGCCGATATCGGCGATTACTTCGCCGCCTGCGACATAGCGGTCTATCCCTACCGAAACATCTACCAGAGCGGCGCCCTGCAACTTGCCTACGGCGCTTCCCGTCCGGTGGTGGCCACCAAGGTCGGCGAGCTGGCGACGACGGTACGCGACGGGTGGAACGGGCTGCTCGTGCCCCCCGCCGACGTCGAGGCGCTTGCAGGTGCACTGCGCGACATGCTTTCGCGCAGCCGACAGCAACGCGAGGACATGGGCCGGCGCTCCCGCAAGCTCGCCGACGAGGAACACAGCTGGCCGGACGCCGCAGCCGCTACAGCCGAGGTCTACCGCCAGGTCGCGTCCGTGCCGCGAAACGCCTAGGCAAGCGAGTGGCGGGGATCCCTTCCGGGCTCGGGCTTGGCCGGCATACCGTCAGCGCGCCTCCCCGTCGCCGCCGCGAATCGGGTCCTCACGCACGACCAACGTCGTGGTCTGCGTATCGTCACCGACCCTGAGCGTGACGAGGAATTCCCCGGTGCCCGCAGGACGGCCCCAGGCGCCGAAACCCCCACGACCGCCGCGACCGCCGCCGAAGCCCCGACCGCCGCGGCCACCCGCGGTGCGTCCCTGCGGTCCGACACGAATGCCCTCCAGCCCTCTGATGGCCTTCATGCGGTGCGGATCGTCGGTGGCGGCACGAAACGCGGACAGGCGTGCCTCGAGCTCCGCAAGCGGCACGACCTCCTCGGCCGCCTCGGCCTCGGCGGACTCTTCGATCAACGTGACGAGTTGCTGCTCGACGAACTCGATCTGGGCATCGTTGAGCGGTGGTCCGTCGAACATCAGGTTCCAGCGGTACTGGTTGATCCCCACGGCGCCGTCGACGACAGCGGTGTGTTTCTGGCCTTCGAGGCTCGCGATCTCGATCACGACCTCGCCGGATACCGAGCCCAGGTAGAAATCGATGGGCACCGCGCTGGAATCGATGTTGTCGCCCGAGAACACCTGGTAGCCCATCCGTGGATCGCTCTTCTGAATACGTTCCCAGCGAGTGAACGGCCGTTGCTCGAACAGGCGCGCATCGGCGCCGAGCACCTCCGGCGTGAGCTGCTGCAGCGGCGTGATGTCGTCGAGGATCCAGACGCCGCGGCCATGCGTGGCGACGATGAGGTCGTTGTCGCGCGGATGAATCAGGATCTCGTGTACCGCCACTGTCGGCATGTTGTTGTTGAGTCTGCGCCAGGAGTCGCCGCCGTCGATCGAGTAGTAGATGGCGCGCTCGGTGCCGACGAACAGCAGGTTGGGGTTGTTGGGGTCCTCGCGCACCACCAGCGCCGGCGCGTCCGCGGGCAGGTTGCTCGAGATCAACGCCCAGGTCTCACCGTAGTCGGTGGTCTTGAACACCCATGGGCGAAATTCGGCCGACCGGTGGCCGTCAACCGTCACGTAGGCGGTGGCCGCATCGGCATGCGATGCCTCGACCCGACTGACCCACAGGTTTTCGGGCGCCGGGATGGCGGCGGTGACATCGGTCCAGCGGGCGCCGAAGTCACGGGTGAGCTGCACGTTGCCGTCGTCGGTGCCCACCCAGATCAGGCCGGGAGTGACCGTCGATTCGGCAATGGTGATGATCGTGCCGTAGTTTTCGGCGCCGCCGCTGGCGTCTTCCTCTGCCGTCAGGCCACCTGATCGGCGGACGGTCTTCTCCGGGTCGTTCTTGGTCAGATCGGGGCTGACGACCTGCCAGCTGCTGCCCCTATCATCACTGATGAACAGGTGGTTGCAGCCGATGAACAACGTCCCCGGGTTGTGCGGCGACAGCACCAGCGGCGTGCTCCAGTTGCAGCGGAAGGGCGTCGGCCAGTTGCGCTCTTCCTGCGCCGCGACGATCTCGTCGGTGATGTACTCGTCCCAGTTGACGATGTTGTCTTGCCGCGGACCGATGTTGACCGTGTCCCCGGTGAGCACGTCGGCGCGCCGCTGATTGCCACCGGTAGCGTTGGGCTGGGATTCGAAGTACACGGTGCGCCAGTCGGTGGGATCGGCCTGGGCGTGAAATCCGTCGCCGCCGCCGATCTTGATCCAGTGGTCGAAGAGAATGCCGTTCGGATCACGGACCTTGCTCGGCCCCCCCCAGGTGCCGTTGTCCTGCAAACCACCCCAGACCCAGTAGGGGTCCCGCATGTCGGCCGTCAGCGCATAGAACTGCGCCAGCACCAGGTTGTCGTAGAACTCGTAGGTCTCGCCGTGATCGTGGGTCAACGCCGCGCCGCCGTCGGTCCCCATGTAAAAGCGCTCCGGCTTGAGCGGATCGACCCACAGGGCGTGGTGGTCGCCGTGGATGCGCGTGTCGGACTGCGTCTCGAGCGTGCGGCCGCCATCGTACGAGATCGAAAACCGATTGGCGACGATGTAAACGACGTCAGCGTCGGCCGGGTTGATCCAGATGTGGCTGTAGTAGAACGGCCGGGCGTTGTACCGATTGACGTATTCCCAGCTATCGCCGCCGTCCTCGGACCGGTAGATACCGGTGCCGAGCAGCGACATGTCGTCGAATTCGGGGTTGGGGCTGCCGTCCTCGAGGCGCTCGGGGGGCTGGAAACCGTGCTCCACGAACGCCATGACCACATCGGGGTTGCTGCGTGCAACCGCTACGCCGACCTTGCCCATGTCACCCTCGGGCAGGCCGTTCGTGAGCCGTCTCCACGAATCGCCACCGTCCGTGCTCTTGTAGACACCGCTGTTCGGACCACCGCTGTTGAGGCGGTTGGGCTCGCGCAGTCGATCCCACAAGCCGGCATAGAGAACGTCCGGGTTCGACGGGTCGATCACCAGGTCCGAGGCGCCGGTGATCTCGTTGTCGGGCAGCCCGTTGGTGAGCTTGCGCCAGGTTTCCCCGCCGTCCGTGGTCTTGAAGACGCCGCGGTCCCCACCGTAGCCCCACGGGTTGCCGCCGGCCGCTACCCAGACGGTGTCGGAGTCGGAAGGATGCGTCACGACGGCCGCGATCGTGTAGCTGTTCGTCAGGCCGACCTTGCGGAACGTTTCGCCACCGTCGGTCGACTTGTACAGGCCGTCACCCCAGGAAACCGTGTTGCGTATGCACTCCTCTCCGGTACCCACCCAGAGAATGTCGGGATCGGGCTGGAAGATCGCCACATCGCCAATCGAGGCCGCACCGTAGTCGGCGAAGATCGGCTCCCACGTGGTGCCGGCGTTGACGGACTTGAAGACGCCTCCCGAGGCCGAGGCCAGGACCACGTGGCTGAAGTCCGTGTCGAGTGCCTCGATGTCGGAAACGCGCCCGGACATGTTCACCGGGCCGATCTCCCGCCAGGTCATTGCACCGGTGTAGGGGTCGCCGCTCTGCGGCACGGGCGTCGCCAACACCGAGATCGCGGCGAACAGCAAGACAAAGGGACCGACAGCGGCGAGGCGGGAGGCTTTCATCGACTTCACTCCGGGCGCGGGACGCATTTGGTGGGGAGCAGACAGCGGCATTGTACCGGCTGCGCCGGAGGGGTACAGCGGAGCGCCCCGAGGCACGCGGGCAGCTCTCTCGAGCTCACCGGCCGGGGGGGGGAGGAGCAGCCGTTTCGCCTGCTCGGGCAGTACAA
>CBDUAS010000119.1:0-8471 GCA_965365185.1 uncultured bacterium
GTGCTGTTCGACGCACCGATGAAACAGATCACGGGCATCGTGCCGTCCACCACGGGCGTCTACTTCGCGACGCTGGAGCAGGGAGCCGGTGACGACACGGAGGTCACGGACAGTGAGGCGCCGGCAATCTCCGGCAGCAATGGGGACGACCTGCGGGGCGCCCTGTACCTGCTGCGCGACGACGGCTTGGTGGAGCAACTCTGGGGCAGCGTCGACGAATCACCGCACGCGCTGGCCGCGTCCGCAGACGGGGTGATCATCGGCACCGGGCGTGAAGGTCGGCTGTTCCACGTCGCCCCGGGTCCGGTACGGGTGATCTTGGGTGATGCAGAGGCATCCCAGGTAACGGCGCTGCGCCCGCGCGGATCGGATCTGCTCGTCGGCACCAGCAACCTGGGGCGTGTCTACCTCCTCGGCGAAGCGTATCAGCGGCGAGGAGAGCTGGTTTCGCAGGTCAAGGACACGCGCACGACTTCGCGCTGGGGTAGGGTGCGCTGGCGCGGCCTGACACCGGACGGGACGTCGGTACGGCTGTATGTGCGGGCGGGGAACACTGCCGATCCGGACGAGACCTGGAGTGACTGGAGCGGCCCGTACGACGACGCCGACGGCAGTCGTATCACCAGCCCGGCGGCCCGTTTCGTGCAGTGGAAGGCGGAGTTGTCCAGCGAGCGGGCGGGGCAGACGCCAATGCTGCAGTGGGTCGAGTTGGTTTACGTGCAGCGAAACCTGCGCCCGGAGATCGAAGATTTTGTCGTCCACCCGGCCGGCGTTATCTACCGGCAGAACAGCAGCTTCGAGGACGCCCTGCCCATCGGGCGGCTGCCCTCGCCCGTCCGCGAGGCCTTGGACCAGCAGCGCGGGCGAGACAGCTCCGCCCCGGCGACGGGTTCCGGCTTCCTCGGCCAGGCTTACTACTTGCCGGGCTCGCAGACCTTCACCTGGGAAGCCTCCGATGACAACGGCGATCGGATGAGCTACTCGCTGTGGTTCCGCGGCGACGCCGAGAGCGAGTGGAAGCCGGTGGCCCGGAGCTTGACCGAGACAGTCTATCTGTGGGACACGAAGGCGATACCCGACGGCCTTTATCGGGTTCGCCTCACCGCCAGCGACGCTCCCTCGAACCCGGCCGGACAGGAGCTCCAGGGCGAGCGCGCGAGCGAGCCGTTTGTTGTCGACAACACGGCGCCGCGGATTGATAATCTCTCAGCCACCTTCGAAGAGGGTGGCGTTCGCGTGACCGGCATAGCGGTCGATGAAATCAGCTTGATCCGCGCCATGGAGTACGCTGTCGATGGCGGCGACTGGCGATCGGTGGTTCCGGCCGACGGCATGCCGGACGCCGGCAGCGAAGGGATCGACGTGTTCATCGCCCGGATGGAACCGGGCGAACGCACGATCGTAGTACGGGTGACGGACAACGCGCTCAACAGCGGCACCGAGAAGGTGGTCATCACTGTCCGGTAGGCACGACGGAGAGCCATGAGCGAGCACGAGAACGGATCTCAGAGCGATGACGGTATCGTCCGTACGGTCAAGCTGCGCATCGCCAGCCGCCGCGAGTTCCTCGACTCGGTTCACAATCTCTCCGAGCATCTCATCGAAGAGGTCGGATTTGCCGCGGACGACCGCTACTGGATGGTAACCGCGGTGCGCGAGGCAGTGACCAACGCGGTCATCCATGGGAACAAGGAGAAGCCCGGCACCCAGGTCGAAGTGTGGTTCGAGTTGGGAAAGGACTCCATCCGCGTCACGGTTGCCGACCAGGGGGACGGCTTTGACCCCGAGAGTCTCCCCGATCCGGTTTCGAAGGAGCACTTGCTGGACTCCTCGGGCCGCGGAATCTTCCTCATGCATCAGCTCATGGACGAGGTCACGTACACCTTCCCGAAGGGCGGCGGTACGACGATCAGCATGATGCGGCGGCTACGCGAGGAGCCGGCGGACGCCGAGGCCTGAGTCCGAACGCTCGCCCGCCGCCGCGCGCGAATCGGGCACCAGCGGACGCACCCTTTCTACCGGCGTCTTGGTGCGCGAGACCGGTCGATGATCAGCTCGGCGGCGCCGTCGGGCCGTACTTCTGGGCGACGTACGTCGCGTCGACCAGGAGGCGGCGTGGCTTGGAGCCTTCCGGCGGCCCGACGAGCCCCTCGGCCTCCATCATGTCGACGATGCGACCGGCGCGCGCGTAGCCCAGGCGCAGCTTGCGCTGGATGTTGGAGATGGATGCTTCCCCGGCGCCGAGCACGAGCTGCAGAGCTTCGTCGAAATACTCGTCGCGGTCCGGCGGCCCATCGTCCCGAGAGCCCTTCTTGTCGGCCTCTTCAGGCGGCGGCAGGGTGACTTCCTGCTCGTAGATCGGGCGCGCCTGGTTGCGCCAGAACTCGACGACGGCGCGGACTTCGTCTTCATCCACGTAGGCCCCGTGAACGCGCTGCAGCCGCGATGTCCCGGGTGCGAGGAAAAGCATGTCGCCCTTGCCGAGAAGGCTCTCGGCTCCGTGCGAGTCGAGGATGACGCGGGAATCCGTCTTCGACGCGACGCGGAACGAAATGCGCGCCGGCAGGTTGTTCTTGATGGTCCCTGTGATGACGTCGACCGAGGGTCGCTGGGTCGCGACGATCAGGTGGATGCCGACGGCGCGGGCCATCTGGGCCAGCCGCATGATGCAAGCCTCCACCGCCGCCGAGGCACACATCATCAGGTCCGCGAGCTCATCGATGCACACGACCAGGTAGGGCAGCGGTTTGAGGTCCGAAGGCCCGATTTCCGCTCGCCCGGCGGCGGCGCGCGACTTCTTCGCCCGAGCGATCATCTCCTCCTCGCCCCGCTGCAACATCATGTTGAACTGCTCGATGTTGCGGACCCCGAACTCTGCCAGGGAGCGATACCGCTTCTCCATCTCCCGCACGGCCCATCCCAGGGCATTGGCTGCTCGGTCCGGGTCGACCACCACAGGAGTCAGCAGATGAGGGATGTCTTCGTAAAGACCGAACTCCAGCCGCTTGGGGTCGACCAGAACCAGCTTCACCTCGTCTGGCGTCGCCTTGTACAACAAGCTCAAGAGCATCGCGTTCATGGCCACGCTCTTGCCCGACCCCGTCGTTCCGGCGATGAGCAGATGGGGGGCCCGCGCCAGGTCGGCGACCACGTTTTCGCCGTGAATCTCCTTACCGATGGCCAAGCTGAGCTTCGAACGCGACTTTCGGAACCGCTTCGATTCGAAGATCTCCCGCAGGCGGATGATCTTGCGAGAGCTGTTGGGCGCTTCGATGCCGACCGTGGACTTCCCCGGTAGGCGCGCGATACGGATGCTCTCCGCCTTCAGCGCCAGGCTCAGATCTTCCTCCAGGTTGAGGATGCGGCTGTACTTGACCCCGGCCGAAGGCTGGAACTCGTAGGTGGTCACCACCGGCCCGGGGTGGATGGCCACGACTTCGCCGGTGACCTTGAATTCGGCTCCCTTGCTGGCGATCGCCCTTGCCTTCTCGACGAACTCCGACTCGTGCAGCGCGTGTTCGGGTGCCGGAAGGTCCAGCAGGCCGACATCCGGAAGCGCGTAGGCGCCGTCAGGGCCGGCCGGCTGCTCGAACGGCAGCGGCTCGGGGCGTGCCGGGCGCGGCTGTATCTTCGGCTTGACGATCGGCGCCGGACGATCGCCGGCGACCATGATGTCGGGCAGCTCGGCATCGGGCCGCGTCACGGTCACTGGCACCTTCACCTTGAGCAACGGGCCGGCGGCCTCCGCAGAAGCCTTCCCGGAGGCGGGCTCCGGGGCGATCTGCCGGTCTTGCCGCGCTGCGTGCTTGTCGAGGACGTTTCGGCGTGCCTTGGCCTTGCGTCGCTGCTCGCGCCGATGCGCCAAGGTGGTACGGATACGACGGGCCGCGCCCACGGTGCCCTTCCAGGCGGTGAACATCATGGCCTCGATCGACAGACGGGTCGCCATCACGATCGCCAGCAGCGCCGCGGTGACGGCGACGAGCGGAGCGCCCACCGGTCCGAACGCGGTCAGCAGGGCCATCGAGGTCAGCGACCCGACGACGCCGCCCGCTGCGATCTCCCCGCCGCCGTAACCGATGTTTCCCAACGCCATGCTGGCGATCGCGCACACCGAAGCGGTCAGTACGACGACGCCGAGCGTCTTGGTGAACGGTGAGTCGATCTTACGCCGCCGCACGCGATTCCAGCCGACCAATCCCAGGAGAAAGGCGCACAGCCAGGCGCCCAGACCGACGAGCTGGAAGATGACGGCGGCCAGTGTTGCTCCTACCGGGCCGGCCCAGTTCCGGGTAGAGCCGTCAGCGGCGAGATCGAAGGGGTTCGGGTCGCCGGCGTTATACGAGACCAGCGCCACCGCCAGGAACACCGCGGAGGCGAGGCAGAGGAACCCGATTGCTTCTTCGCGGAAACGACCCTTCGCCTTGGGGCGCTTTCGTTTGCGAGCCACTGTCCACCCTCGAGTCAGGGCTCCAAAGCGGACCTCGCGCGTCTTCAGCGCCTCCCGGGCCGCTTCTCAGCGACCCAGCGCGAGCCACGCGAGCACCGCTGCCAATGCCCAGAGATACCAGGCGAATCGGTGCCACCACCGGTCCTCGGTGGCGCGGTGCACGAGCCCGATGCAAACGTATCCAACCGCCCCTGCGCAGAATGTAGCAAAGGCCATGTTGGCGAACAAGACGTTCGATTCAAACGGTGCTCCGAGCAGGTCGAGGGCCGTGATCAGACCGGCACCGAGGATCGCCGGGACCGAGAGCAGGAAAGAAAACGTCACCGCCTGGCGATCCCTGACCCCCAGTAACAACGCCAGGGAGATGGTGATTCCCGAGCGCGAAATACCGGGAAAAACGGCGGCTCCCTGGGCCACGCCGATGAGGAGGGCCAGCGATGCTGTCAGCACGGCGTCGCCGCGAACGACAAGACGTGTGGCCATCAGCACGGCGCCGGTGAGCGCGAAGCACAGCGCCAGTAGGTCCAGGCGTTGAAACGCGGCACGAATGTAGCTTTCGAGCGACAATCCGATGACCGCCGTGGGGATCGAGCCGGCGATGATGTAGCCGCCCCACTGCCGCGCGGTGAGCCCCTGTACCGTCCCGTTAGCGGGCAAGCGCCGTATCAGCTCGGCGATCAGGTTGCGGTAGTACAGCACCACCGCGGCGGTGGTGCCCAGATGGACCGCGACCTCGAAGACCTCGCCGGGAAACGCCATCGCCGGCCACAGAAGCTGTGCCGCGGCAAGGTGGCCGCTACTGGAAACGGGCAGAAACTCGGTAAGCCCCTGCAGGATTGCCAAGAGGATCGTGTATCCGAGCGACGGAACCACGAACGGATCGTTCACTGGCCGAGCTCGGGAAGCTCTTCGGCGAGACGGGCGAATTGCTCGACAGTGAGCTCCTGGGCGCGAGCGCCAGCGTCGATACCGACGGTGAACAGCGCCGTTTCGACGTCGGATCGGCGCCAACCGGTTTGGGCCAACGAATTGACCAGCGTCTTCCGGCGGTGGGCGAATGCGCCCCGTACCACGGTTCGCCGTTGTGGCCCCGAGGCCGCGCAAGGCGGCGGGGCATGCGGGCGAAGGCGGACGAAGGCAGAATCGACCTTGGGCGGCGGGCGGAACGCGCCCGGGCCGAGGTGGCGCACGATCTTGCCCTCGAAAAACCAGCTCACCATCACCGAAAGCACAGCGCGGCGGCTGGATCCGGCGGGGGCCAGGATGCGCTCCGCCACCTCGGCCGGCAGCATGTAGTGGACGTCGAGGACGTGACGGTGATGCTTCGCCGTCCAGCGCAGAATGGGGCTGGCCGCGGCGTACGGCAGGTTGCCGACGAAGCGGATCTTCGACCACCCGGTGTCTGCGGGGTCGAAATCCAGGATGTCCTGCCGCACCAACGTCAACCGGCCGACGCTGCCCGCCCCGAGGTCGACGAGAGCCGAACAACAGCGCTCATCGAGCTCGACCGCCGTAACCGACACGTCATGGGCCAGCAGGGCGCGGGTCATCCGCCCTTCTCCGGGGCCGATCTCGAGGAACCGGTCACCCGGCTGTGGCGCCACGGTACGCACGAGCGCCTCGGCAAGCTCGTCGTTTGCGAGCCAATTCTGGCTGAATCTGCGCAGAGGAACAGGCACCGAGGGTCCCTTCGGGGATTCGCTGCACCTCGCGGGTGCGCCGGCGTGGCGCGCCCGCGACGCGTTGACGACCGCGATTATAGCCACGTTGACAGCATGCCGGGGCCGTTGCTACTTTCCACTTTCCTCCCCGGGACGTCGCCTGCGGGCCGCAGCCCGCGTTTCCGGACGCCGGCCTCCCGCCAACCGTCATTCGAGAACATGGCCGAACAGAGGAAAGCTGCACCATCCGGTGCCGGCGAGATGCCGAAAGGCTACGACCCCGCGGAGGTCGAGCCTCGCTGGGCAAGCGCCTGGGAAGAGCGTGCCGTGGGGACCCCGGACCCTTCGTCGCCCGCATCGGTTTACGCGATGGTGATCCCGCCGCCCAACGTCACCGGATCGCTGCACATCGGCCACGCGCTGGACCACACGATCCAGGACATCATGGCGCGCTGGAAGCGCATGCAGGGCCACGACGTGCTCTGGCTTCCCGGCACCGACCACGCCGGTATCGCCACCCAGAACGTCGTGGAGAAGCAGCTTGCCAGCGAGGGAGTCACCCGCGTGGAGCTCGGGCGCGAGGAATTCGAGCGACGCGTGTGGGAGTGGCGAGAGAAGTATGGCGGTCGCATCCTGCAGCAGATGCGCCACGAGGGGCTCACCGTCGATTGGACGCGCGAGCGATTCACCCTCGATGAGGGGCTTTCGCGGGCCGTGCGTCGCGTTTTCGTGGATCTTTACGAGCAGGGTCTCATCTACCGTGGGGAGTATTTGGTCAACTGGTGCCCGCGTTGTGGCACGGCGATCTCCGACCTCGAGGTGAAGCATCGGGACACCAGCGGGTCCCTGTGGCGGATCAAGTATCCGCTGAAGGGCCCGAAGGGCGACGAGCCCGGTTGGGTAGAGGTCGAGACGACACGTCCGGAGACCATGCTCGGTGACACGGCGCTGGCAGTGAACCCCGACGACGAACGCTACACCCACCTGGTGGGAGGAACTGCCGAGCTGCCGATCATCGGCCGCAAGCTGCCGATCATCGCCGACGCGTTCGTCGACGCCGCGTTCGGCACCGGCGTCGTCAAGGTAACGCCAGCGCACGATCCGAACGACTACGAGGCCGGCCTGCGCCACCAGCTCGAGCGCGTCGAGGTGATCGGCCGTGACGGCAAGATGACGGCGCGTGCCGGCGACTTCGCCGGCATGGATCGGTTCGAGGCTCGCCAGGCCGTGCTGGAGCGCCTCGAGGAGACCGGCAACCTCGTCGATCGCAAGGACCACGCCCATGCCGTCGGTCACTGCGACCGTTGCGACACCATCATCGAGCCGTTGGTGTCGATACAGTGGTTCGTGCGGATGAAGCCGCTCGCCGCGCCGGCCCTCGCGGCCGTCGAAGACGGCCGCATCCGCTTCATCCCGGACCATACCGTCAAGGTCTACCGGGAGTGGATGACCAACATCCGCGACTGGTGCATCTCCCGACAGCTCTGGTGGGGCCATCGCATCCCGGCCTGGTACTGCGACGCCTGTGGCGAGATCGTTGTCAGCACGGAGGATCCCGAGGCCTGCGCCTGCGGCGGCGAGCTGCAGCAGGAAACCGACGTGCTCGATACCTGGTTCTCGTCGGCTCTGTTTCCGTTTTCCACTCTGGGCTGGCCCGAGCAGACCGCCGATCTGAAGCGCTACTACCCCGGGGCGCTGCTGGTGACCGGTTACGACATTCTGTTCTTCTGGGTGGCGCGGATGATCTTCATGGGCTTGCGGTTCATGCGCGAGGTGCCGTTCCACGAGGTCTTCTTCCATGGTCTGGTGCGCGACGAAACAGGCCGGAAGATGAGCAAGTCGCGCGGAAACGTCGTCGATCCTCTCGAGGTCATCGAGGAATTCGGCGCCGACTCCTTGCGCTTCACACTGGCGTCGATGGCCTCGCCGGGCAAGGACATGGCGTTGGCGCGTGACCGCCTGGCCGGCTATCGCACGTTTTGCAACAAGTTGTGGAACGCGGCCCGATTCGTGCTCATGAACCTCGGCGACCGACACCAGGCGGAGCAGGCCGCCGCCGATGCGGAACATCCGGTGGCGACGACGATCGCAGATCGCTGGATCCTCTCGCGCACGGCCGAGGTCTTGCCGGCGTACGACGACAACCTCGGCAAGTACCGATTCGACGAGGCCAGCCTCGGCCTTTACCACTTCATCTGGCACGAGTACTGCGATTGGTACATCGAGATGGCCAAGCCGGCCCTGTGGAGTGACGACCCCGACGCCTTGCGCTCCACGCGAGCCACGCTGATGGCGGTGCTGGAGCGCTCCCTGAAAGCTCTCCATCCAGTGATGCCGTTCATCACCGAGGAAATCTGGAG
>CBDUAS010000120.1:0-8393 GCA_965365185.1 uncultured bacterium
CTGCAGCAGCCCGATGATCTCGCGCATGCGGTCCACGTTCGTCCGCCGCTGCATGGCGTCGAGGATACGCTGGGAGCCGCTCTCGGCGCCCACCCACAGGCGAAAGCAGCCCATTCCCGCGAGCGTCCGGATGATCTCCTCGTCCAGTCGGTCCTCGCGGGAGATCGCCTCGAAGGGCAGATGTAAACCGCGCCGTTGGAGCTCGGCGGCGTACTCGTCGATCCAGCGATGGTGAACGGTGAACACATCGTCGGCGTACCAGAGCGTGTCGGGGTCGTAGGCCCGGACGATCGACTCCACCTCGTCGGCCACGTTCTGCGGAGACCGCCTCCGGTGCGTGAAGCCGAAAACGCTGTGGCTGCACCAGGTGCAGCGGTAGGCACACCCCCGCGCCGTGATCAAGGACATGGCGCTGTGGCCGCGTTCGCGCCGCCACGTCTGCTGATAGCGCTCGATGTCGATGGCGCCGCGGTCGGGAAAAGGTTGCGCATCGAGGTCGGCGATCAGCGGGCGATCGGCCGTCTCGACGGTGCCGCCGGCGGCGTCACGGAAAGCGATTCCGGCAATATCACCCAGGTTACGAGTACCGTATTCGAGCAAATGCGGCACCAGCTCTTCGAGCGTCAGCTCGCCCTCGCCGCGGACCACGACGTCGGCCCCGCGCGCCAGGTATTCCTGGTGGTAGCTGTAGGGTTCCGGCCCGCCGAGCACGACGAGAGCACCGCGATCCTTGGCCGCCCGGGTCATGGCGAGCACGTTGCGGCGGGTCCTCAGGTTTCCCGAGATGCCGACGACGGGCGGCTTCTTCGCGTCCAGTAGACAGCGATAATCGGCGGCGCTCTTGAACGTGGTGTCGAAGACGTCGACGTCCAGGCCACGCGCTTTCAGGTGCGACGAAAGGTAGAGGATTCCGAGCGGTGGGTAGGGGTATCTCTCCGCCGGATCCTCTTCGAGGTAGTAGCCGTGTGTCAGCAACAAGTCCATCAGGGTGCTCGCGGTCGACGCGGACTCAGGACAGCCGTGGCGACGGGTACAGCTTCTCGATGACGATCTGCTCGAGGGGCAGGCGATAGAAATCACGCCTGCAGCGCCACCGCGCCAACGCCTGCAACGGCCGCCTCAGCAAAGTCTCCGGGCCCCCGGCGAACCGATTATAGAACTTGAATCGTTCGATGAGTCGGTGCTTGTCGGTGGTGACCCATGGCGCCGGCGAGCCGATGAAATCGAAATCCGCCCACTCCTCGAGAGTTGCGGGGAGCGCGTGGCCCGAGCGCACCACCTCTTCGGTGATGCGGGAGCCGGGGTACGGCTTGAAGTAAAAGAGCGGCGTTTCGAAGAGCGGGCTCATGGCCCGCAGCCGTTTGATGAGCGCGATCGTCTCGTCGACGCTTTCGTCGCTCTCCCCGGGAAAGCCGACGATGAAGGGGAAGATCCCGGCAACACCGTGCCGGCGGCACATCCTTGCCGTCTCCAGCACCTGCTCGACAGTGGCGTCCTTCTGCATCCAGTCGAGCATGTCCTGGGAACCGGACTCCACTCCCACCAGGACCCGGCGTAGCCCCGATCGTACGCACAGGGCGAACCCGTCCTCGCCGAGCCGGGCACCCTGATCGGCGCGCAGCGTGGCGGTCCAGGCGAACCGTAGATCGCGGCGCAGGAACTCCTCGGCGATCTCCTCCGACCGCTCCGCGTACGTGAAGAAGGTCTCGTCCTGAAATGCCAGCTCGGTGAATCGATGACGGTGCCACAGCACCTCGATCTCGTCTCCCATGCGGCGCGGTGAGATGGCCGTCCATCGGCGCCCGTAGACGAACGGGTCGGCACAGAAGGCACAGCGGAAGTAGCAGCCGACCGAAGAGACGTAGTCGAGCTGCCGCTGGCTCTTGAGTGCGAAGAAGCGCTGCACCGGCAAGAGTCCGTAATCCGCCGTCGGTAACTCGTCCATGCTGACGATCGTTCGCGGCGGATTCAGCACCGTCTCGCCGTGGCGCCGGAAGGCGGTGCCCTCGACGCCTTCGAGATCGCTTCCTGCCGCCAGCCGGGTGACGATCTCGCGGAACGTCACCTCCCCCTGGCCGCGTACGGTGATGTCGACGGAGGGCTCGCTCAAGGTCTCGAGGGGAAAGAGCGACGGGTGCCAGCCGCCCCACACAACAGGCAGCTCGGGCCGTCGCTCCTTGACGGCGCGGCTGACCCGCAGCGCATCGTGGATCGGATCGCCGGTCAAAACGCTGAGGCCCAGCAGCACGGCCCCGTCGACTGCGCGCAACACGGCGGCCAGCGGATCGGATTCCAGCCGGGCATCGACGATGTGAACGTCGAACTGCCGCGGATCGAGGGACGATCCGACGGCGACCAGCCCCAGCGGCATGGTGTAGAAGACGGACTTCGGATTGTAGAGGACGATCCTTGGCTTGCGGCTCATTCGCGGCTTTCCGGCGTTGGCACCGCCGCTTCCTGCGGCGTCATCGACGGCGGCAACGGACCGACGCTACGGCCCGAAACCTGCATGAGCCGGTGCAATCGAAAGCGTTCCAGGGGCAGGGTGAGCGCGTGGTAGAGGGCGCCGGCCGCCAGCCGGGGGGTGCCGCGGTCGAGGCGGCTCGGTGAGCGGACCGCGGCCAGCAGCCGCCGCGCCGAGCGGCGGGCGCGGAACTCCTTGTGCAGAACCGTGTAGAGCTGGCGGTAAAAAGCTGTGGTGTAGGTGCCGACGAACATCATGTCGAGATCTTCGGAATCGACCCAGTTCTGCTTGTCCCCGAGGTCCCGTTGCACCATGGCGTGGAACTTCGTCCCCGGCAGCGGATACGAGACCGACATGCCGATCTCGTCCGGGCGGCACTCCCGCACCATCCGGCGCGTCAGCTCGATATCCTCGCGTTTCTCGCCCGGGTAGCCGAACTGCAGGAAGAAACCGATCTGGATGCCGGCTTCGCGCAGCCGCTCGGTTGCCTGGTAGATCTGCTCGACCCGCGTGCCCTTGTCCATCGCGTCGAGGATCTTCTGCGATCCGGACTCGGCGCCGACCCAGACCGTGTGTGCGCCGGCGCGCCGGAAGGCGTCGATCTCGCCGTCACGCAGCAGCAGGTCGACGCGGCTCTGACACTTGAACGGCAACCGCACGTTGCGGGCGGCGAGCTCGTCGGCGAAGCGCGACATCCAGCCGGGACGCAAACCGAGGATGTCGTCGGCGAACCAGACGTGGTCGGGACGGTACTCTCGCACCAGCCGCACCAGCTCCGCCGCGACGGCGGCGGGGGAGCGCATATGATAGGTCTGGCCCCAGATGGGCTTGGCGCACCAGTTGCAGTGGTACGGGCAGCCGCGCGTCGTCACCATGTTGATCGAGTAGAAACCGTGGTGCTGTAGCCAGAGCTCGCGGTAGCGACGAACGTCGACGAGATCCCAGGCGGGCTCGGGTAGCGCGTCGAGGTCCGTGATCACCGGTCGCGGTGCCGTGCGCACGACCTCTCCTGTTTCACCTCGTCGAAACACCAGCCCGCTGATCTGATCCGGAGCTTCGGAGCTGCGCCCGTCGAGCCGGTCCATCAGGGCGCACATCGTTTCCTCTCCCTCGCCGATGAGGACGAAGTCGGCCCCGTGGTGCAGGTATTGCTCGGCGTGGTCGCTGGCGTCGGACCCGCAGACGAGAACCGTGCAGCCGCGGCTTCGGGCGGCGTCCAGCATGGTGAAGGCGGCTTGCCGCATGCGCAGCAGGCACATCTTCGACAGATAGTTGAAGTTGTCCTCGTACAGGATTGCGAAGCGCGGCTCGTGCTGCTCGAGCGCGGCCTCCCACTCAACCTCGGACTCCGCCAGCATGGCGTCGAACAGACCGACCTGGTAGCCGCGCTGCCGTAAGGTTGCCGCGGCGATCAAGGTGCCCAACGGCGGGTACGGCTGCATGAGCTGTTCGAGCTTCGGGTCGAAGCGCAGGTAGTACGACTGCCCGAAAAGAACGTCAGTCATGGCTCCCACCATAGCGCTCGGAAAACAGCCTGGTGTACAGCCCGTCCGCCTCCGGCTCACCATCGGGTCGCGGGAACAGACGCTCCATCTCCGCCGCGGCGACGGCTTCACCCAGGTGCGCGGCAACGCTGCGGCGAAACGCCTGCTCGATGATGGGCCCGTAGCCGCCGCGCATGACCTCCTGCCGGTCCGTCCGATAGGCGCGGCGGAAGTGCTCCCGCCGCCATCCCAGATAAGAAAGCCGCGCGGGATAGTACAAGAGCAGCAAGCGGTGAAGCGTGCGCTCGAGAACGTTTCCAATCCAGCCGCCGAGCAGCCATTCCAGCGCCCGTGCCAAGCGCGGCTGGGCGGCTTCCTCCAATCGGTCCCGGCGGTCGTCGGCATGGGCGAGGTTCGGAAGAAAGCGCCCCACCCAGCGGTTCGCATCGAGGAATTGCAGGTGCACGTCGCCGCCCCACAGCGGAATCGTCTGCGCCACCTCCCGGGCGTGGTAAAGATTGTGCGGCGAGACCTCGAGTGACTCCAGCGTCAGGAAGTAGTTCGGGCAGACGCGCACCGAGAGCAGCGAGGCGATGCGCCGCAACAGCATCGAAGCAACCTGCACCGTCCACAAGCGATCGCTCTCGGTGATGAGAAAGAAGTCGACGTCGGCATCGGGCCGCGGGTTCCCGGCAGCGTGCGAACCGCACACCGCCACCATGCGCAGGAACGGAACGTGGCGTAGCCAGCGAGCGTAGCGGTGCGCCGGCGCCCACAGCCGATCACGGATCTGCTGTCGCTGGCGGCGTACCGCGACAATCCCCTCGCGTCCTGCCAGGCAGATGAGCCCGTCGACCCGGACGAGGTGCCGATCGGTGAGCTCCGCCAGCTCCCGCTCGAAGAGACCCTTCCCGGGGGTTGGGGCCGTCAGGTAGCGGCGCAGCTCGTCGTCGCCAAGCGGGTAGTCGAACAGATCGCTGTAGAGCACCGTGAGCAGGATGGCGCGCTGCGTCGCCGTCAGACCCTCGGTTTCCCTGGATGTCTGCACCCTCAGCCCCCGTGTCTCATCAGAGCCTCGCGATACACCTCGACGGTCCGATCCGCCATCTGCTCGACGTGGAACTCCTCGAGCACCCGCCGCCGCCCGCGCGCGCCCATCTTCTCCCGGAGTCGAGGATCCTGAAGCAGGGTGTTGATCGCATCCGCCAAGCCCTCGGCGTCGCCGCGCGGGACCACCAAGCCGGTTATGCCGTGCTGATTGACGAAGCTCGTGCCGGTGCCGAGCTCCGTGCTGATCACCGGGCGGCCGGTGGCCATCGCCTCGAGAAGAACCTGCCCGAACGACTCGCTGCGCTGCGAAGACGGGAGCACCATCACGTCCGCGGCCGCGTAATACAGTGGCAGCTCGTCGCTGGGCACGTCGCCGGCGAAACGTATCCGCCCGGCTGCCGGCGAGGCGGCAGCGAGGTGCTGCCACCGCCGCCCCATGGGTCCCGTGCCCACCACCAGGATGCGGGCTTCGGTCAGCGGCGCCGCTTCGACCAGCAGCTCGAGGCCCTTGTAATAGCGCAAGCGTCCGACGAACAGCACCAGCGGTGTGCCTTCGCGTCGTCGCAATTCCTCGACCTTGGCCGAATCGGCGCCGCAAAACGGCTCCGGGTCGATTCCCAACGGCACCATACGGCACCGTTCTTTCACTGCTCGCAGGTAGGGTGAGCTCTGCTGATAGGACGGGCTGGTCACCAAAATCCTGTCGCACGCATCCAGCAGTCGCCGGATGCCGGGGCCGTAGAGCTTTGCCAGCCAGCGCTGCCGGATGATGTCGCTCTGGTAGCTGACGATGGTCACCCGCCCGCGACCGAAGAGCCGGTGGGCGATCTCTCCGGGCGGGTAGGGGAATTGCAGATGGGTCACGTCCGGTGTCAGGCGGCGGATCCAGCCGAGCATCCCGGGACTAAGTGGGGTCGATCGCAACGTCCCCCAGGAGCGCGCCCGAACGACCCGCACGCCGTTTTCCCGACGCTCCGAGGTGCGGCCGTCGGCGCAGGTCACCAGCACGGTCACGTCGAGCCCCCGGCGAGCCTGCGCCTCGGCGAGCAAGCGCAGATGGTTCTCGATGCCGCCGATAACGGGCGGATAGGTCTTGTAGACGTGGAGTACCTTCATCCGACGCTCCGCATCGCCGCATGTTGGGCTTCCGCCCTTCGCCAGGCGTCCAGCGTTCGTTTCGCCGTCTCCTGCCACGTAAGCTCCCCTGCACGCCGAAGGCCGCGCGCCACGAGGCGCTCCCGGAGCATCGTATCGTTCAGCCCGCGATCGATCGCCGTGCCGATCCGCGCCGCGCTCTTGGGGTCGAACAACAACGCCGCGCCGCTGCACGTTTCAGCGAGCGCCGCCGTATCGGAGCACGCGACCGGCGTGCCGCACGCCATCGCCTCGATGACCGGTAGGCCGAAACCCTCGTGGAGCGATGGCTGAACCAGGAGCCGCGCGCCGCTGTACACGGCGCTCAAGTGGCGCTCGCCGATGACGCCGGTGACGACAACCGCGTCCCGTGGCAGAGCTCCGGCACGCCGCTCGGCCGCGGCATGAAGGGGCTCCCGGGGGCCGGCGAGCACCAGCCGGCAATCACGGCGGCGGTCCTCGGCCAAGCCGGCCCAGGCCTCCAGGAGGCGCTCCAAGTTCTTGTGCGGTCGGCTCGTACCCACGTAGAGCACGTAGCGCTCCGGCAGGCCGAGGTGGCTTCTCACGGCTTCGATGTCCGGAGCGACAGACGGGCGAAAGCCGGGATCTGCCGCGCCGGGCGCCACAGTGATCCTCTCGGCCGGAACGCCGCATAGCTCTCCGAGGTCGTCGCGCACGGCACCGGAGAGCGTGATGATTCCGGTCGCCGAAGTGAGGGCACGACGCAACAGCAGCCGGAAAAGAAGCCGGTGGCGGCCGGATCCCAGCGTGTCGGGCTCCCTGATGGGGATCACGTCGTTGATGACCACGACGTTCGGGCACGGTACCCGCGTCGCCGAGAACACGTGCGGGGCATGAAACAGGGTCGGTGACAGTCGCCGACAGGCTCGGCGGATGGTGAGCCTGCCGGTCAAGGAGCGCGGCGCGGAATCGATCCTCACCAGGCGGACGCCCGATGAGGTCAGCTCATCCAGGTCGAACCGCGTCTGCGGCTCATCGCTGCCGGCGAGCACATGGAGCTGGAGCTCCGGCGCCGAGGCCGCCAGCGCCTTCAGCAGGTTGAAGACGTAGCGCCCGATGCCGGGGTAGTGATCGCTGATATAGCGGCCATCGACGACAACCGAGCTCATGGGTCACCGTGTGCCCCGCGAACGGGCGGTTCGAGATCGAATCGTGCACGGCGGCGCCCGGACGCCGTGCCTGGCTTGGAGGTATTGTGGACGTGCGGTGAGAGCTGCGCACCCTGACGCGCCCGACATGAAGCTGTGTTACGTCCTTCTTTACTACGATCCGCGCCAGGTGGATCCCGATCCGGGGGCGTATCTTGCTGCCGTGCGCACCGCACATGACCTGCCGCGGGAGCTTGCCGAACGCGGGCACGACGTCGACGTCGTGCACCTGTACCCGTTCGATGCCGAGGTGCACCGGGATCGGGTGCATCATCATTTCGTCGCCCCCGGGGTGGCGGCACGGCTGCAGGGCGCGTTTACCTCGCGCATGTCGGCGCGGGGGGGCGCGGCGGTGACGCCCGCCTGGCGCCCGATCAGCCGGGTGCGGCGCCTGCGACCCGACCTCGTTCACCATTTCGGCACGTCGCTGCACCTGAACCTGGCTCTGCTTCACGCGCGTCGGGCCCGTTTCGGTAGCCCACCGGTCGTGCTCCACCACCACGGTGGCCAGCCGGCGGAGAGGAGCCCGGGTCGTCTCCTGCAGCGCTACAACTTCGGCCGCTCGGCACGCTTCGTCTTCACGACGCGCGAGCAAGCCCGGGAGCACATGAGGGCGGGGCTCCTGCCCGACGGCATGCATCGCGTGGTCGAGCTGACGGAGACATCGAGCCGGTTTTCGCCGATGCCGCGCGCCGAGGCGCGACAACGGAGCGGCATGATCGGAGATCCGGTTTTCCTGTGGGCCGCGCGTCTCGATCCGATCAAGGATCCGTTGACCGCGTTGCGCGGCTTCGCGCGGATCGCCGACGTGTGGGAGGAGGCGCGCCTCTACTTGTATTACCTGTCGGACGATCTGCTCGCGGAGCTTCGCGCCTGGGTTGCCGAGCATGGCCTGGCGGGGCGCGTGCATTTCGGTGGTCGGCTACCCTACGAGCGTATGGAAGTCGTTTACAACAGCGCCGACTTCCTGCTGCAGGCCAGTCGGCGGGAACACAGCGGCTGTGCGGTGCTCGACGCCATGGCCTGCGGTGTGATTCCGGGGCTGACCGACATCCCTTCGTTTCGCGCCATTACCGGGGACGAAAACGCCGG
>CBDUAS010000121.1:0-8375 GCA_965365185.1 uncultured bacterium
TGGGTGCGAAAGGGCCTTGCCAGGGCGCCTCCCGCCAGAGTCTGAAGCACCGGCGTTTCCACTTCGAGGTAGTCCCGGCTGTCCAAGAAATTTCGAATCTCTCTAACTATCTGACTGCGGTGAACAAAGACCGAGCGCGCGTCTGACCAGGCCACCACCGCGGCCTGCCCAGGGCCGGTGCGGTCGAGACCGTTTGAGTGGCCCGTTCCGGCGCCGAATCCCTGCAGCCGAGAACGAACTTGCTTGTCGCGCAGACGATGTGAAACTGTCCCAGCATGAAAGACCACTCCCGCGAGCGCGTGCCGCCGCCGGACGCCGAGGTGTTCGAGCGTCATGCGGGCGCGCTGCGCAAAAGGGCACAACAACGCGAGCGAAAGGGCCTCGAGCACCTCGAGCGCGGTTTCTATCTTTCGGCGGCCGAGGAGTTGCGCGAGGTCGTGGAGACGTACCGGAACATCGGCGATCAGAACCGCCTGGGATCGGCGAGGCAGTACCTCGCCATGGCACTGTACGAGAAGGGCGACATCGACGAAGCGGTGGCAATTTGGGAAGAACTAGTGGGACAGGGCTGGACCTGGCCCACGACACTCAATTTCCTGGTGCGACACTACGAGCGCGTGGGGAATACCGCCGAGGTCGAACGACTCTACCGGCGGCTGGCGGAGGCCAAAGAGGAGAATGCAGACTTCTTCGACGACTATCAGCCCGGCGAAGCCACGGTCGACCGAGTGATCGAGGCCCCGGATACCGCCGTGGGTACTGGAACGCACACGATCCTGATTGCGGACAACGACCCGGCCGTTCGCGAGGTGCTGGGTCGGATGATGAAGTTCCAGGGCTACTCGGTGGCTCACGCCCAGGATGGCGATGAGGCCTTGAGCGCGATCTTCGACGGTGTCCCGGACCTGATCCTTCTGGACATCTACATGCCCAAACAAAGCGGCCTGGACGTTCTCTACCGTATGCGTGCCGAGAGCATCGACATCCCCGTCGTCGTCATATCCGGCGGGTCGTATGCGTCGATGGTGCGGGACGCAAAGGCGCTCGGAGCTCGCTTTGCTCCCAAGCCCATAAACTTCGAGAAGCTGGAACAGACCATCCGCGAGCTGCTCGGCACCGCAGAGTAGTGAGCCGGCGGCTCGGGCGCTGGCTGCTACGAACCGCTGCCGGCGCTACGGTAGTCGATGACGAGGGTTACGCGGCGGTTTGCCTCGCCCTCGGCACCCCAGGCCCCGGGGGCGATCTGGCGATCTTCCGCCTCGCCGTAGCTGACCGCGCGGACGGGCACGTCGAGCTGGGCGACCTCGACCAGATAGCTCTTCACGCCCTCGGCGCGGCGGGCGCCGAGGCGCAGGTTGTACTCCGGGTCGCCGGCGGGATCGGCGAATCCCTCGACGGTGATCGTGCTTTCGTCGTAGTACTCGCTGACAACCTGGGCAAACCGGTCGAGCACGGGCTTGTCTCGCTCGCGCAGCAGCGACGAATCGAATTCGAAATGAACCGGCACGTTGAAGGCGATCATGCCCTCCAGCCGTTCCACCGTGGCGCCGAACTCGGCGGCGAGTGCCTCCAGCTCACGGTTGAGCGCATCGATGCGGGCGCTGTTCTCGGCCACATCAGCGCGCAGTTCGTCGATCGAAGAATCGAGCCGCGCCACGTCGCTCGCCAGCGCTTCGTCACCGGCGCGCATTTCGGCAGTGAGCTCGTCGCGCAGGGCGTCGTGCTCGGCGACCATCTCTTCCCGATTGACATGTGCGCAGCCGAGGCTGGACACGGCGATGACACAGACGGCGATGTATACCCACGCGCGATGAGATCCCATCGGACTTCTCCCATTCGGGTTACAGCGCGGCGCCGACCTTCGCTCACGCCATCAGGAACCAATTCAGATATCCTTCGAAGCCTCTAGACTATCAAGCCTCGTATCTCGGTACCATCGGGGCGCGGGGATTGCCCGAAGTCGGCGGTCGAAAATCGCCTCCTGGACGCTGATCAGCACCTCACGACGACATTTCAGGGAGAAAGCGAATGACACCCGTTGTCTGTGGCCTAGCGATGACGATGGCGGCCCTTTCGCCGCTTCAAGCGCCGTCTCTGGATCTCAACGTCACGGTCGCGGTCGCCGGTGATACCGGCCGGCTGGGTTTTGGCGAGGAGCAGCTCCTCGACGCTCTCACGGTCATGGTGGCGAGTAAGTTCCGGGACGCGCGGATCGTGACCGACGACACCGAGCTGTTGAACGTGGCGCTCAATCTGAGCTGTGTTTCCAACGCCTGTTCCTGGCGAATCCGCTTGACGACCAAACTGCTGGAGGGGCCTTTCGGCACCCTGTCTCTGGGAGATTGGTGGGGCACGGGCGGCGTGCTGCGTACCGGTGACGTGTTCGATCGACTCACAGAGGAGCTGGACAGGGCCCTCGATCGTCCCGCAGCCGCCTGGTTGAGGCTCACCGACGAAGAGCGCGGATGCTGGCGGGAGTATTTCGCCGACCCGCGGTCTCGGCTGCCGCAGTGCGGAGACCCGCCGCCCGTCCGCTGACCCCTCGTAAACTCCGGCCTCCGACCGCTATTGAGTTGTCATTGGCCCGGCAAGGGGAGCGGACGGCGGGTGCGCCCGGCGCGTGCTTCCGAGGGTGAGCGAGAACAAGCACGGCAGGGGGTATGCACGGGCGCACCCGCGGGTCCCATCGATCCCTGTATGCCCGTTTATCCTCGCAAGAACCTTGCCAGTTTCCCTGCCCCCGGTCGTGCACACACCCCGGCGTCCGTGGTCAGACGCGTCGCCTTCCGCACAGCCAGAATCTCGTCGGAGACCGTCACTCCGTTGCCGCCACGCGGCACTGCTGTGCCGCTTTTTGTCAATACCCCGTGGCCGGCGAACTCTTGCGGCGCGCATCCGTATAAAATGAAATAGTGATAGCTGGTTTATCCGTCCGCACCCCAGGGTTGACCGTGAGGTGGGTGCCCATGCGTGGCATCTCTCGTGTGGCACCGGGGCTTTTGCGTGCTCCCGGCCAGTCCGTCGCGATCATCCTGACGCTGGCCCTCGGTATCGGTGCCACGACGACGGTCTACAGCGTCGTTCGCGGCGTTCTGATCCGCCCGCTCCCGTTCTCGGATAACGAGCGCATCGTCATGCTCTGGCAGCGGGCTCCGGGAGTGGGCGTCGCAGAGGACTGGTTCTCGCCGGCGCAGTATTACGACCTCAAAGAGCTGCGGGTGTTCGACGAGCTGGCTTACTTCGGTGGCGCCGGCGGGACGCTTACGGGCGAGGACGCGAAGCCGCAACGCGTCGGCGTGCTGTATTGCTCCTCCTCCTTGTTTCGGGTGCTGGGGATCCAGACTGTTTCGGGCCGGCCCTTGCTCGCCGGGGACGACGTTCCAGGCACCGCGCTCAAGGCCCTTCTGAGCCACCATCTGTTCAACCAGAGATTCGGCGCGGATGAGGGGGTGGTCGGTCGCACCATCCGGCTCGACGGACGCGATATCGAGGTCATCGGCGTGCTTCCGGAAATGGTGCTCGATGCCAGCGTGTTCCCGACGCTGCTCGCCGTCCCACGCTTCGATCTCGTCGTCGGGTTGCCGCTGCAGGATCCCGGCGTGACCACGCACGGGTCGGAGAACTTCAACGTCATCGGGAGATTGCGGCCCGGGACGACGTCCTCTGAGCTGCAAACGGAGCTGAAGGCCGTCGCCGCATCGTTCACCGAAGACCCGGACAGCCTGGCAGGCGGCCTTACCCCCGGCGGTGAGTACTGGGTGGACGCAGTTCCCCTGCTCGACCAGGTCGTGGGCGACGTGCGGGCGCCGCTCCTGGTCTTGTTCGGTGCCACCGGCGTCCTTCTGGCAATCGCCTGCGTCAACGTCGCCAACCTCCTGCTGACGCGCGCCGCGAGGCGATCTCGAAACCTTGCCATCCGCGTTGCACTGGGTGCCCGTCGTTGGACCGTCTTCGGCGGCTCGCTTCTCGAGAGCCTGGTGCTGGCGACGCTCGGCGGCATCTGCGGGGTGATCATCGCCGTGGCCTGCCTGCGGTTGCTGCAGATACTTCCGGCCGGAGATCTTCCGCGCCTCGACGACATCGCCCTGGACCCCGGGATCCTGGGATTCGCCGCCGCGCTGTGTGTCGGATCGAGCCTTTTGTTCGGCATCGGACCGGCGTTGCGCAGCGCCGGCGTCGCTCCCGTAGAGGTGCTGAGCGAGACCGGCCCGGCGGTGCCGACACGATCGGTCTGGCGGCGCGGGCTCTCCAGCTACCTGGTCGTGGCGCAGATCGCGCTTTCGGTCATGTTGCTCGTCGGGGCAGGACTGCTGTTGCGGACTGTGTACGAGCTGCGGGCCGTCGACCCCGGCTTCGAGGGCGATTCCGTTCTGTCGTTTCGGCTCACCTTCGCCGGCGAGAAGTATGCGGACCGGCAAACGCGGGTCTTGTTCGTCGACCGACTGATGCGGGAGCTCGGCGCCCTTCCCGGAGTCGAGAGCGTCGGCGGCGTGACGTTGTTGCCCATGACCGGCCTGTACGCCTGGACGGATTTTGCCGTCGAGGGGCACGACTCGCCCGGTGGCCGAGAGCGGATCGTTGCCGATGAGCAGTTCGTTACCCCCGGGTATTTCGAGACCATGAAGGTGCCGCTGCTGGCCGGGCGCCGCTTCACCGACCGCGACGACGCCGACCCACCCGTGGCCATCGTCGATCGGACGTTTGCGGATCGGTTCTGGTCGGTCGAGGACGCCATCGGCAAGTGGATCGTCAACTATCCGGCGGAAGAACGCGCGACGATCGTCGGCGTCGTCGACAGCATTCGGCACTATGGCCTTGCAGATGTGCCGCGCATGACGGCCTACTTTCCTTATCGGATGCGGCCGGTGTTCTCCCTGTCGTTGACGATGAGGGCCGCGAACGACCCGAAAGCCCTCGCTGTCGAGGTCGACAAGCTACTGTCGTCCCTGGACGCCGACCTCCCCGTGTATGACATTCGGCCGGTGTCCGAGCTGGTCGACGATTCACTTTCCCGCGAGCGCCACCTGGCCTATCTGCTCAACGTGTTCAGCGTCGTGGCGCTGGCCCTGGCCACCATCGGCTTGTATGGCGTCCTGTCGTTCGCCGTGGCGACGCACATGCACGAACTCGCTGTCCGCATGGCCTTGGGAGCACGGCGGCGCGACCTGTTTCGCCTGGTGCTCCGACGGGCGCGCTCGGCCACCTTCATCGGAATCGGCATCGGGATCGCGGGAGCGCTGATGGTAGCCAACATTTTCGAGGGCATCGTCTTCGGCGTCGGGACGCTCGACCCTCTGAGCTTCGTGGCCGCCGTCGCGTTGGTTGCCGGCGTCGGCCTGATGGCCAGTTACCTCCCGGCCCGGCGGGCGTCGATGGTGGATCCGATGGTGGCGCTAAAGCGCTACTGAGCGCCCCGCATCAACCTCGCGTCGCGTGCACTCGCCCTCGATGGTTCGACAAGTATTCGTTCCGTAGGGCATAGTTTGCCACCAGTTTGTCGCCAGCCCACCCCCGCCCACGGGCCGCAAGGGAGCGCCGCATGGAGTTCATCGAGACACTGTCCGACCTCGGCAACCGCTACATCGTGCAGCTCGGGATATCCGTAGGCGACGAGACCGTCCCGTTCATGGTGATGCTGTTGCTCGGCACCGGTGTGTTCTTGACGCTGCGCCTGGGGTTCATCCAGTTGCGACGCCTCGGGCACGGTTTCGCGGTCACCGCGGGCGTGTATGACGATCCCAACGAGCCCGGCGACGTCTCTCACTTCCAGGCGCTGACCACCGCGCTGTCGGCCACCGTTGGCATTGGCAACATCGCGGGCGTGGCGATCGCCATCCACTGGGGCGGGCCCGGGGCGCTCTTCTGGATGTGGGTTACGGCGGCATTGGGCATGGCGACGAAGTATACGGAGGTGACGCTGGCGCAGAAGTACCGCAACGTCGAGGGCGTCGACCGTGACCCTCACATGTGGGAAGGCACCGTTTCGGGCGGTCCCATGTACTACATCGAAAAAGGCCTGGGCCCGAGCTGGAAGTGGATGGCGGTTCTCTTTGCCCTGCTGCTGGGCATCACGGCGTTTCTCACCGGCAACGCCATCCAGGCGAACACCGTCGCCGACACCATGCAGACTACATTCGGCGTGCCCACCTGGGCGAGCGGGTTGATCACCGCGACAGTCGTGGCGGCCGTCATCCTCGGCGGCATTACGCGCATCGGCAAGGTGACCGGCATACTGGCGCCGGCCATGGCGGCGCTGTACGTGTTCGGCGCGCTCGTCATCCTGCTGAGCAACGCCGGCCAGGTGATCCCGGCCCTTGCTCTCATCTTTCGCGAAGCGTTCAACCCCACCGCGGGGGTCGCCGGCACCGGGGTGGGCGCCTTCCTGGTGACGATGATGTGGGGCGTACGTCGCGGCCTCTTTTCCAATGAGGCCGGACAGGGATCGGCGCCGATCGCCCACGCTGCCGCCAAGACGGACGAGCCGGTCTCGGAGGGCGTCGTCGCCCTGTTGGAACCGTTCATCGATACCATCGTCATCTGCACGATGACCGGCCTGGTGATTCTCACCACCGCGGTTTGGAGCGAGCGCGTGCCGACCGAGATCACCATGGTGGGTGGCGACCTGGTGTTCGTGTCGATCGATGAGACCGGCGCCCAAAGGTCGGTCGATGCTCCCGGCGAGGTACGCATCGAAGGCGGCATCCACGCCGACCCTGCGGGTGTCCACGTCGGTTGGCACGATGTTGCCGTCGAGCAGCTCTTTGTCGACGCTGACCTGACGATGCCCTTCACCGGCACGGTACTTCCGAACGCGGGCAACGCCGTCGGGGACGACGGCGTGAGCTACGTGTCACTCTACGGTGAGGCGGTCGAGAGCGGTGCGCCGTTGACAATGGAGGCCTTTCGTCGCGGCCTCTCCGGTTTCGGCGACTTCGGCCACATGATCGTGGTGATCTGTGTCCTTCTGTTTGCCGTTTCCACGGCGATTTCTTGGAGCTACTACGGTGACCGCTGTGCCAACTACCTGTTCGGTCAGAAAGCGGTGCTGCCCTACAAGATAGCCTTCGTCAGCATGCACTTTGTCGGCGCGGTGCTGCCCCTCACGGTGATCTGGAACTTTGGCGACATCTTTCTCGCAATCGTCATCGTGCCGAACCTGATCGCCTTGATCATGCTGAGCCCACAGGTGGTGGAGGAGACCCGGAGCTACTTCCAGCGGCAGCCCTGGCTGGAGAACGCCGAGGTCCACCGCCGGCTGAAGGAGCGGAAGAAGGGCGGCTCGCGCTAGCCGCCGGCCTCTTCCCGTGATTCCCCGCCTCGCCCGTCCGGGTATGAGGCGGACGCTGCCGCAGCCCGCCACCGGGGAGCGCTGCACCCGCGAGGAGATATCGCTGGGCCGCGACAGAAAGGGGTCGCGATCAACGGCTGCTGTTGGCCATACTTAGGCAGTCATGAGCACCGAAACACTGCTTGGCCCTTACGAGGTCAGCGGCTTTCTTTCAGAGGCCGGGCTGGAGGACCTCTACCTGGGGACCGACACCCGCGACGGCGGTGAGGTCGCGATCCGCCTGCTGCCGATCTTCTTCGACGAAGACGCCGTCATCCAACGTCTGCGAAACCGTGCTCGCGAGATCGCGTCGCTGAACGAACCCGGGTTGCTCTTCGTCACCGAGGTCACCAAGTCCGACGGCGCGGTGCTGGCGGTGACGCCGCGGCCGCGCGCCAACTCCCTCGACCGGCATGTTCCCGCTGAAGGGCTGATGCCCGGCGATGTTTTCGGGATCTGCCTCGGCCTCGCCACCGCCATCGACGCGCTGCACGGCGGCGGCCACCTGCACGGGTACCTGCACGCGGGCCGCGTGCTGGTGACCGAGGACCACGACGTGCGTGTTCTGACGATCGGACCGGAGGAGGCGGAGACCCCCCCCTCAGCGCGCGTCGCCGCCTATCGCCCCCCGGAGTGCTGGGACGGCGAAGAGCTCGATGCCTGCGGCGAAGTGTTCTCCCTGGGCGTGCTCATGCACCAGGCGGCCACCGGAGAGCTGCCGTTTGCCGGAGAGACGTCCGAGGAGCTGGCGCAAGCGATCCGCGAGGATGTTCCGCGCGCAGTCACTCAGATTCGATCCGACCTACCGCGGGAGCTGGCGGTGCTCATTGCCCGCTGTCTGAAGAAGAACCGCGAGCACCGCTACTCCTCGGTAGCGGAGGTGTGCGCGGATCTCGAGAACCTCAAGGAAGCGATCGTTGCGGGGAAGGTCTCGGTGGGCCGGCAGGCCGAGTCGGCGAGCGCCGCCGGGCCGGCCGCCGCGGTCAAACCCGACACCTCGTGGGTCGACAGGCTTCCCGACTTCTCCGACGTCCGGTTGCTCGGCGCC
>CBDUAS010000122.1:0-8346 GCA_965365185.1 uncultured bacterium
GTCCTCGATGCACCAGCGCACCAGGCCCCTTCGTTCGAGCCGGTCCAGTGCCGTATACAGAGCCCCGCGGGAGACCGACCTGCCGGCTTCCTGCTCCAGGGTTCGCGCGATCTCGGGCCCGTACGCCGCGTCTTCGAGCCGCCGAATGGCGAACAGCACCCGGCGATCGAATCCGCCCGGAAGTCGTCGTGACGGCGCGGAGGGCGCGTGCATGTCCTACTCCGCTCTCAGCGCCACCACCGGATCGACCCGGGTGGCGCGAAGTGCCGGCCGCAGCGTCGCCACCAGCGCAACCGCGATGACGAACAGCACACCGATGGAAATGTAGAACGGATCCAGCGGGCTGATGCCCCAAACAAAATTGCGGGCGATGAAGTTGAAGTTGACGATCAGCACCAACCCGATGCCGACGCCGAACGCCAGCATCACGACCACCTGCCGGAAGACCATCATGATCAGGCGCCGGCGGCTGGCGCCGAGGGCCACCCGCACGCCGATCTCGTGGGTGCGTTGGGCAACGTAGTAGGAGAGGATCCCGTAGGTGCCGGACACGGCGAGTATCACGGCGATGGCGGTGAACAGGCCGGTCAACAGCGTGATGAAGTACCGACCGCGCGTGGCCGAGTCCAGCACGGTCTCCATGGTGCGGATGTCGGACAGCGGCAGGTCGGCGTCGATTTGCTCCAGCTCCTCCTGGACGGCATTGACCAGCGTCAGCGGGTCGACGCGGGCGCGGACCACCAGGTTGGCGCCGGCGAAAGGATTAGCCTCGTACAACCAGTAGATGGCGGGATCGGAGCGGCGCTCGGGTCCCGCCTGGCGCACGCCCTCGACCACGCCGACGATTACGGCCGTCCAGGCGCGCGGCGTGCCGATGCTGTGGAGGCGCTGGCCCAGCGGGTTCTCGTCGAACCAGTGCTCCTCGGCAAGGGTGCGGTTGATCACCACCCCCCACTCCTGGGTCGGGTTCTCGGAGCTCCACTCGGTGATCGAGATGGGCGCCGCATCCTGCTCCGAGAGGGTGCGCCCGGCAAGCACGGGAATGCCCATGGTCTCGAAGTATCCCGGAGACACGAAGTTGCGCCAGGCCGTGCGCTGAACCACCTCGGGGTCATAGCTTTCCCCGTCGAGCAGGTAATACTCATAGGTCGTGGTTTCGAGCGGCAACTGGGCGGTCACCGCGGCGCTCTCGACGTCCGGCAGGGCCGTTACCCGCTCGAGCAACTCCTGCCAGAACGCCTCGCGCGTGTCCTCGTTCTCGTAGGCGCCGCCGGCGAGCATCACGTGCCCGGTCAGCACCTGTTCCGTATCGAAAGCCTGCGGTGCGGTGAGCACGTTTTGCAGGCTCTTGAACAGGAACACCGCGCCGTTCGTCATCATCAGGGCAACCGCGAGCTGGGCGATCGCCAGGCGCCGCAGCGTGCGGCTGCGCCGCTTGACCCCCGACTGGCCGCCGCCGCCTTCCTTGAGCGAGTCGACGACGTTCGCCCGCGCCGCGTGCCGCGCCGGAGCCAGGCCGAAGATCAGCGCCGTGAGCACCGAGAGCGCGAGGACGAACAGCAACACCGAGCCGTCCACAGAGATATTCGCCGCCCGCGGCAGCTCGGGAGGCATCAACCCACGCAGGGCATCGAGGCTCCAGACGGCGAGGCCGAGGCCGGCGAGACCGGCCAGCAGCGACAGCAGCAGGCTCTCGGTCAGGAGCTGGCCCACCATGCGCCAGCGGGCCGAGCCCAGGGCGACACGAATCCCGACCTCGAGCTGCCTGCCGGCACCCTTGGCGAGCAACATGCTGGCGACGTTGGCACAGGCCACCAGCAGCACCATGCCGACCGTGCACCCGAGCAGCAGCAACCTTCCGGCGGCCGATCCGAACACCTCGATGACGAACGGCTGCAGCCACACCTGGTTGCGGGCGTTGGTGGCGGGATACTCCTGGGCCAGACGGGAGGCGATGCCGCGGAGCTCCTGCTCGGCGCCGCGCCAGTCGGCCTCGGGCGTCAGCCTGCCGATCGAAAGGAGCCAGTGGCCGCCGCGTATGGCGTCGTCCCGCGCCAGCGTGCCCGGATGACCCTGCAGCGGATACGGCGGCCCCAGCTTGAAGTCGCTGCCGCGCGACCACACCGAGAGGAACTCGAAGTCTTCCGGCATCACGCCGACGACCTCGTGGGCCTCGCCGTTGACGCTGATGTTCCGGCCGATGATGTCGGGATCGCCCTCGAAGCGCTCCTGCCAGAACTCATGGCTGACGACGACCACCCGGGCGCTGCCGTCGAGCTCTTCCTGGTCGGTGAAGAAACGGCCGAGAGCGGGCTGCACGTCCAGCGCCCGCAGCAGGCTGGCGCTGCACAGAACGCCCGAGACCCGCACCGGCTCACCGTCGCCGATGTTGAACACGTAGGGGTTGTAGACGCCGATTTCCTCGAACGCCGAGTTGCCCTCGCGATAGTCCCAGTAGTTGGGCGCCGTCAGCCCGGTGCGCCAGCGGCCGGCAACGTCGGTTTCCCAGATGTGCACGAGACGCTCGGGCTCGGGGTAGGGGAGCGGTTCGAGCACCACGGCCTTGAACGTCGAGAAGATCGCCACGTTGGGACCGATCGCCACCGCCAGCGTGAGCACGACCAGCAGGGTGAACGCGGGCCGCGTCGTAAGCTGGCGGACGGCGAAGCGCAGATCCTGTGCCAGGTTGTCGACGAGTAGCGCGACCTTGCCGCGCTCGGGCTCCGGAGCCTTGCTTCGCTCCGGAACCACCCGCGCCCAGGCCAGACGGCCGCCGAGGCCCAGCGCGTGGCGCCAGTACCAGAGCCTTGCCCGCAGCCGTGATCCGGACATGGCCCGGGCATGATGTTCCTGCCAGAAATCCCCGAGGATCGAATCGCCGACCTGGCTGGAGGGAAGCAGCCACCGCAGCAAAGCCGTGGCGATCCGCGGCGGACGAATCTCTCGTCGTCGCATGGTCAATCCCTCGCCAGGTCTTTCTCGAGCCCGCTCCACAGGTTCATCAGCGCGGCCCGGGAGTCCTTCAAGCACTCCACGCCGGCGCCCGTCACCTCGAAGCGCCGTTTCGGCATCCCTCCTCGTTCCGACGTCGCCGCCTCGATGCTCCAGCGCACCATGCCCTTCTTTTCCATGCGGTCGAGGGCGGTGTAGAGGGCGCCGCGCGACACCGTCCTGCCGGCGCTTTCCTCCAACTGCTGGGCGACGTTCGGGGCATAGGCGTTGTCCTTGAGCTGCATCACGGAGAGCAGCACCATCTGCTCGAACTCGCCGAGGAAGTTCTTCTTAGCCATCATTCGCTCCCGTCATCTTCATGTGCCGCATCCGTCGACTTTGTCGTTTCGTGTTCGGCTTTCTCTTCCGCTGCCGGATCGGCCGGCTATCTCGTCTCCCTGCCCGGCAACTTCAGGCGGGCTGTGAGCGTTGTAGAATGTGTCTACATTGCGAACATGTCTGCACTGTAGACGATAAAATCGGACCCGTCAAGCTGGTTTCGGCAGTTTCTTCGACCCGGCGCCGGTCTTTCCTCGGTCGGCCGCCCGTCTATCCCTCGGCTGGCCGCCGGTCTATCCCTCGGCCTGCGCCTCGAGCTCGTCGAGCTTGTCGGGTTCGGAGACGGCGACGTCCACCAGGGCCTTGGGGATCTTGCTCTGCTCGGACATGAAGCGGATCTCCTTTTCGACGTCGCTGAACTCCAGGATGTCGCGCAGGCTCTCGATGTGATCGAGCATCTCCTCGGCAGGGATGTCCTCGAGTGCGGGACCCTCTGCCTCGGCCTTCTTGCGCGCGGCGGCTTCCTCCTCCAGGCGCTTCTTCTCGGCCAGTTCCGCTTCCATGGAGCGCCTGACGGTATCGATCGCGGCCGGGTCGACGTCGGCGATCTCGACGATCAGCTCGTCGGCGACGTCGTTGTCGATCAGGTGTTTGATTCTGGCGTCCTCAGCCGCGTCGGCGACGGCTTCCAGCAGACCGACCACGCGCTCCCGTTCCGCCCGCTCGGCGGCCATCTTGTCGGAGACCTGCTCGTACTCCTCGCGGGTGATACCGAGGGACTCGGTCACCACGTCCATGTCGACCTCGGAGGTGATGAGAAAACGTACGCTCTCCTCGCTACCCAGCTCCTTGGCGTGGGCAACGAGGAGGCCCAGCCTGGTCTGCTCGACCATCCCGACAACGTCCGCACGGCGATCCAGGTCCATGAGGAGCGGGAAGGTCTCGCCCACATCGCGGATCAGCTTCATCGCGGCAGCGTGGCGGTTGGCGACGTCCTCGAGTTGCAGGGCCGCCAGAGCGCTGTTGAAGTCTTTCAGCAGAGGTCTGCCGGCGACGAGACGCTCGTTCACCACGGCCCGCAGCTGCAGCATGTTGCCGCCGTGCCGTGAGACGTTGTACCCGGCCGCGTCCAGGTCCTGGGCCAGCCGCTGGACAGTCGCTTCCCTCCGGTCCACCTGCAGATCTCCGTCGTTCAGCTCGAGGATCAGTTCCTCCATCGAAAGCCAGAGAGGCTTGTTGTCGGAGGCGGCGTTCGTGGTCATGAATCGATCTCCTGTCGAACGGCAGCCGGGGCTGTCGCGCGTCATGCTGTGAAACGGGTCGCGGACGCCGGCATCTCGAGCGGGCTCGAAGCTCGCGGACGGGCCGCGCGTGGGCGCGATACGTGCATCGTACACCCGCGGGAAGCGCTTGTTTTCCCGTCGCGCGCGAGCGCCGGAAAGGCTCGCCGCGGCGCCAAACACGAAACTCTCGTCTGGCACGCCTTTCAAGCCGACGGCGGCACTGCAAACGCCGAAGGCAGCGCCGCTGCGTGGAGTCGGAGGTGGTAGAATTACATTGTTTTTCTATAATAGGTGGAAACGCGTCAAGATCGGCTCCGGAAACAAGGGCCGCGTGACCGTCCCATGGAGGCGAGCGGATCGTGCCGCTGAGCATCAAGAACGAGCGGGTTGAAAGGCTGGTCACGCAGGTGGCTCGATTGACGGGCGAGAGCAAGACGGAAGCCGTGCGCCGAGCACTCGAGGAGCGCCGCGATCGATTGGCGCTGCAGCGTGCGGCGCAGGACCGAGGCAGCCGTATCCGTCGGGTGCTCGAGGACGAGATCTGGCCGGCGATTCCGGCCGACGTTCTCGGCACGACGATTACCCGCGAGGAAGAGGAGGAAATCCTCGGCTTCGGAGAGCCCGGCGAGTGATCGTCCGCACCGGATTTGGGGCGCCCGAGCGTTGGCGCAGGGAACACGGCGCATGATCCTCGACTCGTCTGCTGTCGTCGCCATCCTGCTGCAGGAGCCGGAGCACGAGCCCCTGCTCGAGGCGCTGTCAGGTGCGTCCGAGGCGGGAATCGGGGCGCCGAATCTGGTCGAAGCGGGCATCGTTCTGTCGGCTCGAACCGGGCGCGACGCTCGTGGGCTCATCTCGCGCTTTCTCGCCGAGGCCGGCGTCATCGTCGTCCCTCTGTCCGATGCGCACTGGGCAACTGCCGTCGACGCCTGGCTGCGGTTCGGCAAGGGGCGCCATCCCGCGGCGCTCAACTTCGGTGACTGTCTCGCGTTTGCCACAGCGCGCGTGGCGGGTTGGCCGCTTCTTTGCACGGGCGACGATTTCGCGCGCACCGACCTCGAGACCGTTCCCTGAGGCTCCCGCCTCCACGAATCGGCCGTCGTGACGCCTTGCATCCGGATCGCCGTCCGGGTTTTGATGGGACGACATGAGGTCCCAAGCACTGCTCGCCGCCGGCGCTCTCGTCCTGGGCGTCTTGTCCTGCTCGCCGCAGCCGACCGAGGGCCCCGCCGCCGACGGTGCCTGGGTCGGCACCATCACCACCGAGGGCAACGTCACCACCGTCATCAACGAGGCGGGCTCCGTCTGGGGCGGGCCGGCGACCCTGCTCGAGGAAGCCTCCATCGGCGTCGAGAACGGCCCGGACGAGTACATGTTCGGCGAGGTCAACGGCGTCTGGGCGACGGACGATCGCATCTTCGTGGTCGACGCGCAGCTACCGGCGCTGCGCGTCTACGACCCCGCCGGCGAGCACCTGATGGACATCGGCCGCAGCGGACCGGGCCCGGGGGAATTCACCGAGCCGGCCGGCGTCGCCGTGACCGACGACGGCGACATCCTGGTCATCGACGTCAACCTGGAGATCGAGGTGTTCGCGGCCGACGGCACCCCCAAGGACACCTGGAACAGCGGCAGCGCCGTGGCCGTGTTCACCAGCGACATGCTGGTGATCGGCAACGACGGCGCCGTGTGGGTGCCGACGCTCGATATCGAGGCCCGGAGAATCGGCCACGCGAAGCTCGGCGACGACAGACGGCCGGAAACGCCGCAGCTTCCACCGGAGCTCGACTGGGAGCCGCGCTGCCTCACCTACCTGCGCAACCAACGCGAGAGCCGCTATTGCGCCATTCCCTTCGAGCCTTCCGCCACCTACTCCTTGATGCCGGACGGCGGCTGGGTTACGGGCACCAGCGACGCCTACGCGTTCGACGTGCACCGCCCCGACGGTTCCCGCCTCCACGTGGAGCGCAACTGGGATCCCGTCCCGGTGAGCGCGGAGGAGGCCGGCTACCGCCGTGCCCAGACCACGGAGTTCATCCGCAACCGCGCCGACGGCGGATCGTGGAGCTGGAACGGCCCGGAGATCCCGGATCACAAGCCGGCCTACCTGAGTCTCTACGCGGACCGCAACGGCCGCATCTGGGTGCTCCGAGAGATGGCCTCACGACCCGCGACCGACTGCCCCGACGGCGGCGACGAATGCTGGATCCCGGAGGGCTACTGGCTCGATATCTTCGATCCGGACGGCAGATTCCTCGGCTCGGCCGCCATCGAGCACCGCCCCCAGTGGCGGCCGTTCATCGAAGACGACACCGTAGTAGCGATCGTCCTCGACGACGCCGGCACCATCATGGTCAAGCGCTACCGGCTGGTGCTGCCGGGAGAGGAATCAGAATGAGGCGCAGAACACGTTCTGCGCGTCGGATCGTCGAAGAATGCATGGGTGCCTGTGACGCGAGCCGGGTGCAAGAGCGAAGGCACGCCGTGACCTTCAGACTGGTCTGGGTTCTCGCCATGGCCGGACTCATCTCCGGCGCGCCGGACCGCGCGGCGGCAGGCCAGCGGGGGCAAGGGTTTACCTTCGCCCTCGGCGAAAAGCACGTCGAGACCGCATTCGACGTGGCGGCCGGCAGCGACCTGCGGATCGATATGCCGGAAATCGGGTTCGTCAACTCGGACGCGGTCGCGAAAACGAGCGTCAAGATCGAAGTCGGTGCCGCCGGCATCGTCGAGGTGGGCATCTTCTTCTCGTCGGGCCGCATGCAGTGGGCCCGCGGCATCGTCCGGAACCTGAACCTCGGCGCCCGCATTGCGGGGCAAACGGTCGTGATCGAATCTCCGGTGGACCTGGCGCGCTTCGAGCAGCCGAGCTGGGCGCATCAGATCAACCTCTTCATCGAGGTGCGCGTGCCGGAAGGGCTCGACGTGTTCGTCAGCAACGCTCACGGCGAAATCCGCGTCGAGCGCCTCGGCGGCTCGGCGATCGTTCGATCGACCACCGCGGACGTAACCATCGGGAACGTGCGCGGGGGCGAGGTGTCGATATCGACCGAGAGCGGCGCCATCGCGGTGGACACGCTCGACGCCGACATTGCGCGTGTGACCGCCGCGAGATCGAGCATCGAGATCGGCACGCTCCGCGGTGAGATCTACGCCGCCACCTCGGAGGGTGACATTCGGGTTCGACGCGCCGAAGGCTGCAACGCCACGCTGAAAAGCGAAAACGGAAGCATCCGGTTCGATATCCACCGGCACGGCCCGACCACGTTGGTTGCAGAGAACGGCGATATCTCGATTCACGCCCCGGCGTCGATCGCCGCCGACGTGCACCTGGAGGGCGATGCCATCCGGGTGGACGAGGCCTTCGGGCTCGATGCGCGTCCCGAGGCGAAGCGTTTTCGCGGCAGGATCAACGGCGGCGGCCCGCGGTTGGACGCGATGGCGTCGGGCGGGGAGGTTCGATTGGCGGAGTCATCCGGCGCCCGCTGAGGTTCGGTTGGCGGAGTCATTCGGCGCCCGCTGAGCTTCTGTTGGCGGAGTCATCCGGCGCCCGCTGACGAACCGCCATCCGGGGTTCTTCACGGATCTTCTGGGCTTCAAGCATCCAGCCCTCCGTTCTGCCTTGTTCCTGCCCACCCCGACGCAGTAGCTTCGAGGTCAGGCGAGGCCCGCGAACGAGGGAGAAGCGCGATGCGACGTTCGATCGCTGCAGTCGTCCTGATCTCGATCCTCTTGCCCCTGCAAGGCTGCCGTGGAGACGCGACGCCGCCCGCCCGAGCCGCGGTCACGGCGA
>CBDUAS010000123.1:0-8333 GCA_965365185.1 uncultured bacterium
CCGCGGCGCCGATCGGGGCGAATGCCTCGGCGAGCAAGCGGCCGTCCAACCCCTCCGGCGCCGACACCGACGCCAACGCGGCCAGCGTCGGTGCGAGGTCGACGACTTCTACGCGGCGTCCGTACCGACCGGCCACGATTCCCGGCCCGAGCAGGATCAACGGTACGTGGCTATCGTAGAAATACGGCGATTGATGGTTCGCCGCCGCACCCGTCTGCCAGATGGAGAACGGCGGATGGATGATGTAGAGGTCACCGGCCCGGGTGGGGAAATACGATCGATGCACCCGCTCCTCGAGCTCGGTCTGCGGCGGGTGTTCCGCATCGAGATCGGTTCGTGAGTACACCGCTGCGACCTGGTCGAGCGACTTCAAGTAGGTCTCGGCCGCGGTCAGGACCTGTTCGGGCTTGACGCCGTATTGCGCGCACAGCGGGCGGTTGAGGTGCAACCATCCGTAGGAATAGCCGGAGAACCAGCGACCCTCGCCGAAGATCCCGGATATGTGCCGGTCCAGGCCGTTGAGCAAGTCCCCGACGTCGAGCCGGTGTGCGTCCTCACCCTGGTTGGCGCTGTACTCGGGCAGCGGGGCGACCCCGTGGTCCGAAGTGAGGGCGATCAGCGAGCGATCGAGCCCGACCGTTTGGTCGATGAACTCGAAGAAGCTGGAGAGCTCGGCGTCGAGGCGCAGCATGTGGTCCTGCATCTCCCGGCTGAACGGTCCGAAGGCGTGGCCGACAGCGTCGGTGGCCGAAAGACCGATGGCGAGCAGGTCGGTTGCATCGTCGGCGCCGAGCTCCAGCGCCGTCACCGCCTCGCGGCTGACCTCCAGGGTGGCCCAGTCCATGAACGGGGTCGAGGTGATCATGTTGCCCAAGGCGCGCCGGTCGCTGGGCAGCTTGTGTGGGAACTGGTGACCGAATTCGCGCAATCGCGCTTCGCCCAGGTAATCGTCCGGCCGCGAAGCGGCGTACAGAGCCTCGGCCTGCAGCAGTGTCCAGGATGCGCCGGCAAAGTCCGATAACCAGTCGGTCGCATTGAATCGCTCCACCCAGTCCGGCAGGGCGTCGCGATAGTACGTGCTGGTGACGAAGCGGCCGCTCCAGTGAAACCAGTACACGTGTTCCGCCTCCGGCGCCATCAGAATGGCGGAACGGTCTTTGCGCGAGATCGATACGGCTTGCGAGCGATCATCGCTCTGGCGCAGCCAGCCGGCGAGCGAAGTGCCGCGGAATTGTCGCGGTGAGCCGGCGGGCCCGCTGACGTCGCTGGCGGGGTCCAGGCCGACGACGCTGGCGTCGACATCGAGGCCGGCGCGCTCGGCGCGTTGGTGTTCGCGGTCGAACCAGTCGTTGTCGATGATCCCGTGATGGCTGGGATACAAGCCGGACAGCATGGACGCGTGTCCGGGGGCGGTGGCCGTGATGGCGTGGGCCTGGTGTGCATTGGTGAACACCGCTCCCCGGTCGATCAACATGCGGAAGCCACCGTCGAACTGGTCGCCAAAACGGTCGAGGTAGTCCGCCCGCATCTGATCGACGGCAAGCAAGACGATCAGTCGGACCGGCGGCGGTGGCGATTGGCGGGCTGCCGGAGGGGCGGCGCGCAGGGGCGACACCAGAGTGAGTCCAACCAACAGGGCGAGGATTGTCGCAGTCGGCCTCCGCATGGGCGTCCGGTTGTGGTGCTTCGCCCGGGAGTCGGTGCGCGAGGGAATCGTCGGGGGAGGGCTGACGATCAATATGGGGATGTCCTTGCTGGTTGGCGGTTGGCCCGGGATGCCCTGGGAGCCCCTACCGGTCTATCAAGACACCTAACTGTAGTAGAGGCCGCCGGGCAAAGACAACGGCGCTGCCGGTGAATGAGGGCCGTCCGCCGCGGCGCTCGGTCGCCGGATGGGCGGCCGGCGCCGCCGATTGCGCCTCGATCCGCCTGGGTGATTCCCGGACGTCCGTATATCCTTTCTGTTATGGAAGAGCTGTCGAATCCACAGACGGGCGCGGGCACCACGCTGCGGCAGGCGCCGCCGGTGGGCGTTGCCGGAGCGGTCTTCAACATCCAGCGGTTTGCCGTTCACGATGGCCCCGGGGTCCGCACAACGGTGTTTCTGAAGGGCTGTCCGCTATCCTGCTGGTGGTGTCACAACCCCGAGAGCCGGGCGACGGATGCCGAGGTGGAGATCGTCGCCGATCGCTGCATCCAGTGTGGGTCATGCCTCGAGGCTTGCTCCCACGACGCGGTGGTGCGACTAGCCGATGGAACGTACTCTGTAAACCCGCTGCATTGCACGCGATGCGGCGCGTGCACGGACGCGTGCCCGGCCGATGGCCGCCGCCTGGTCGGCGAGACTCAGAGCGTCGACAGGGTCATCGAAGAGGTCATCAAGGACGTCGTGTTTTATGAGGAGTCCGGCGGCGGCGTCACCTTTTCAGGTGGCGAGCCCCTCATGCAGCGTGACTTCCTGCTGGCGCTGCTGCGGGAGTGCCGTGCGCGGGGACTGCATACGTGCGTCGATACGTCAGGGATGGCCGCCGAAGAGACGATTCTGAGCGTCGCCGAGCTCACCGACCTCTTCCTGTACGATCTCAAGCTGCTCGACGACGATCGTCATCGGATCTTCACGGGTGTGACGAACGGCCCCGTGCTGGCCAATCTGGCGGCGCTGGCGGCAGCCGGCGCCGGCGTGTGGGTCCGTGTCCCCCTGATCCCCGGAATCAACGACGATATCGGCAACTTGGATGCACTGGCGGCGTTCCTCGGCGGGTTCGAGCACGACTGGCCGGTTTTCCTGTTGCCCTATCACGTGATTGCTCAGGACAAGTACTCGCGCCTGGGGCGCGAATACACGTTAACCGGGCTCGAACCGCCGTCTCGTGCGCATCTGGAAGCGGCTGCAAATCGCCTGCGCGACGCGGGGTTGCGCGTGAACATCGGAGGTTGAGGCCATGCAAACGGCCACTGACGTCATGACCGACAGAGTGCGACGGCTTCGTCAGCGCTCTCTCGACGCGCGTCCGAGCATCTCGACCGAGCGCGCCGAGTTGATGACCGCGTTCTACACCGAGAACGAAGGCCGCTACTCGGTTCCGGTGATGCGCGCGCTGGCTTTCAAGCACCTTTGCGAGAACAAGACCATCTACATCGGTGAAGGGGAGCTGATCGTCGGCGAACGCGGTCCGCGACCTGCCGCCGTGCCCACCTTCCCGGAGCTCACGTGCCACAGCGTCGAGGACCTCGAGATCCTCGACTCCCGGCCGAAGACCAGCTACGCGGTGGATGCCGAGGACATCCGGCGTTACGCCGAAGAGGTGATCCCCTACTGGAGCGGACGTTCGATTCGCGACCGTGCCTTCGAGTCGCTGTCGGAAGAGTGGCACGAGGCATACGCTGCCGGCATCTTCACCGAATTCATGGAGCAGCGGGCCCCCGGACACACCGTCGCCGACGGCAAGATCTATCGCTACGGTCTGCTCGACCTGAAGCGACAGATCGCCGATCGCCTCGCGGCCGCCGGCTTCGACGAAGACGCGGAGGCGGACGCGAAGCGCGAGCAACTTCGGGCGATGGACATCGCCGCCGATGCAATGATCGTCTTCGCCCAGCGCCACGCGGACACGGCGCGACAGATGGCGGGGGACGAAACCGATCCGGAGCGACGGAACGAGCTGATCCGCATTGCCGCCAACTGCGAGAGAGTTCCCGCCCATGCTCCGCGGGACTTCTGGGAGGCACTGCAGGCGTACTGGTTCTACCACCTGGGGGTCATCACCGAGCTCAACGGTTGGGACTCGTTCAACCCCGGCCACCTGGACCAGCACCTCGAGCCCTTCTACGCCGCCGGAATCGAGAGCCACTCGCTGACCCGAGAGACGGCCAAGGAGCTTCTGGAGTGTTTCTGGGTGAAGTTCAACAACCACCCGGCCCCACCGAAAGTCGGCGTTACTGCGGCCGAAAGTGGAACCTACACCGACTTTGCCAATATCAACCTCGGAGGACTTCGCCCCGACGGGTCCGATGCCGTCAACGACGTGTCATACCTGCTGTTGGAAGTCATCGACGACATGCACATCCTGCAGCCGAGTAACAACATTCAGCTATCCCGCGAGAATCCCGACGAGTTTCTGCACGCGGCACTGCGAGTGGTCCGAAACGGCTACGGGTTTCCCTCGATGTTCAACGCGGACGCGGTGGTGAAGGAGCTGACCCGGCAGGGCAAGAGCGTCGTCGACGCGCGCGAGGGCGGGACAAGCGGCTGTGTGGAGGCCGGCGCCTTCGGCAAGGAGGCGTACATCCTCACGGGATATTTCAACCTCCCGAAGGTATTGGAGATCGCCCTGCACGATGGCGTCGACCCGCGAAGCGGCAAGCGGCTCGGGCCGCGCACGGGCGATCCGCGCGAGTTCAGCCGCTTCGAGGAGCTGTACTCCGCGTTCGAGACCCAGCTTCGACACTTCGTGCGCATCAAGCTCGCGGGCAACGAGGTTTTCGAGCGACTCTATGCCGAAGCGGCACCGGCACCCTTCCTGTCGTTGATCATCGATGACTGCATCGAGAAGGCGCTCGACTACAACGCCGGTGGCGCCCGGTACAACACCAGCTACGTACAGGGTGTGGGGATCGGCAGCCTCACCGATTGCCTGGCGGCGATGCGGCACCACGTGTTCGAGGGCGAGCTGGAGATGGGCGAGCTGATCGACGCCGTCGACGCGGATTTCGAGGGCGCCGAGGTGCTCCGTCAACGGCTGGTGAACAAGACGCCCAAGTACGGCAACGACGACGATCGCGCTGACGATCTGATGCGGGCCGGTTTCCGATCGTTCCTGGAGGCGATCGACGGCCGCCCCAATCTGCGTGGCGGCCACTACCACGTCGACATGCTGCCGACGACGTGCCACATTTACTTCGGCGCCGTCACGGGGGCGATGCCGGACGGGCGGCACGCAGGGCAACCGCTCTCCGAAGGGATCTCGCCGGTTCAGGGGGCCGACCGCAACGGCCCCACCGCGGTGGCCAAATCCGCCGCGAAGATGGACCAGCTCGAGACCGGCGGCACGCTGTTGAACATGAAGTTCAGCCCCTCGGTGCTGGAGGACGAAAGCGGAGTCCTGAAGGTCGGCAACCTCGTGCGCGGGTACTTCAAGCTCGATGGGCACCACATCCAGCTCAACGTGGTCACGGCCGAAACGCTGCGCCAGGCGCAGGAGAACCCGGAGCAGTACCGCGACTTGATCGTGCGTGTTGCCGGCTACAGCGACTACTTCTGTGATATCTCCCGGGAGCTGCAAGAAGAGATCATCGCCCGTACGGAGCACGCCTAGCAGGCCCTGGTGAAAGTCTGATGGGTCTGGTTGCGACGAAAAGAGGCCAGATGCAAGGCGCCGCGACGATGGCGATGCCGCTGCGCATCGTCGAGGAGCGGCAACGCTGCAGATGGCCTCTTTTCGCCGCAACCCGTTGGGCGCAGGGGGGTTGCAGGCGATGACGGCGTTGGGCCTCGTCCACGATGCGCCGCGGCATCGGTGTCGTCGGCCCGCTTTGTCCTCACCGGCAACGCCTCTGCGCCAGACCCATCAGACTTTCACCAGGGCCTGCTAGCGGGCAGCACGCCCGCTGGCAGCGCACCGGCGCAGTCGAGGCAGAACGAAGAGCCGCGTAGATCGATCGTCTCGACGTCCGGACAGAAGTGCATGAGGCAGTCGTAGGCTCGGCAGTGCGCCAGCCCGAGAAGGTGGCCGACCTCGTGGAGGATCTCGGCTACGGCGCGCCTTTCGGTCAGCGCCACGTCCGCCGGCAGGCCGTAGAACTCCTGGTCGAGGCGGGCCAGCGATACTACGGCGGTGTGGCCTCCATCGCGCGCTCCGCCAAAGATGTGGGTGAGAATCGGGAGCGCGATATCGACGTCGGTAATCCCTACGATCGCAGCCCCTGCCGGCGCCTCGTGCTGCTCGAGTTGCCGGAGCAGGTGATCGGCGTCGACCTGCTCGCGCCCGGGGAGCAGGCGCAGCTCACCGCGGAAGGGGGAGCCGTTCAGGTAGCAAGGGATCTTCACCAGCCGGCTCAGCCCGACGGTCAGCCGTTCCGCCTGCCCACGCCCCAGCCCCCCGAGGGGCACGACGTCGATCGACTGCAGTGCGGCGAACCCATCAACCGGGAGCATGTTCAGGCTTGCGGAGATCGTACTTCTTGATCTTGTTGTAAAGCGTTCCGCGGTCGATGCCGAGGATCTCCGCCGACTTGCTGATGTTCCATCCTTGAGCCTCGAGCACAGCCGTGATGTGGTGTCTTTCGACCTCGGCGAGCGAGTCGACGCCGCGCTGCCCCTCCTCGGAGCTCACCCGGGCGGGGAGGTCACTGCGGTTGATGATCGGCGGCTTGCCGACGACCACCGCGCGTTCGATGGCGTTTTGCAACTCACGGACGTTGCCGGGCCAATCGTAAGCGGCCACGGTCTCCATGGCCTCCTCGGACAGCTCCATCGGTGGACGATTCATGGCGCGGGCGAACTGTGCAAGAAAGTGCTCTACGAGCAGCGGGATGTCCGACTTCCGTCGGCGCAACGGCGGCAACTCGATGGTGAAGACGTTGATTCGCCAGTAGAGGTCGTCGCGGAACTTGCCGCTCTCGACCAGAGCCTCCAGGTCCTTGTTGGTCGCCGCGACGACGCGGAAGGACACCGGAATCGGCGCGCTGCCTCCGACTCTCGTGATGGCCTTGTCCTCCAAGACGCGCAGCAAATCGACCTGAACGTGGGGTCCGATGTCGGCGATCTCGTCGAGGAAGATCGTGCCTCCGTCCGCGAGCTCGAACTTCCCCTTGTGTCTGTATTGGGCGCCGGTGAACGCTCCCTTTTCGTGGCCGAACAGCTCGCTCTCGAGCAGGCTCTCGGTGAGCGCACCGCAGTTGACCACCACCATCGGGTTGTAGCGACGGGCCGACTGGGCGTGGATAGCACGCGCCACCAGCTCCTTTCCGGTGCCCGACTCGCCCTTGATCAACGCCGTGGCATCGGTGGCGGCCACGGAGCGGATGAGCTCCAAGACGCGCAGCATCTCCGGGGATTTGCCGACGATGGAGGTGGGCGGCGCTATGGCGTCGATGCTCTCCTTGAGACGGGTGTTTTCGGCCTGCAGCGAACGGTGCTCGCTCGCCCTGCGGACGAGGATCGACAGGTCCTCCGGGTCGAACGGCTTGGTGACGTAATCGTACGCTCCGGCCTTGAGCGCGTTTACCGCCGAATCCACGGATGCGTAGGCCGTCATGATGATCATGGTCAGGTCGGGTTTCTGCGCCGCGATCTTCGCCTGCAGCTCGAGGCCGTCCATGCCGGGCATTTTGATGTCGAGAAGGGCGATGTCGTAGTCGTGTTCCGCGATCGCCCGCAGTGCCTCCTTGCCGCTTCTTGCCGTGCCCACCTCGTAGCCGTCCTGCTTGAACCAATCAGCCAGCGACTCGACGACGATGGCCTCGTCGTCGACCACGAGGATCCTCGGCTTCCTGACGTCCGGGTTGGTGGCCGGCATGCGGTCCTCCTCTTACTGCGCCTGTTCGTTCTCGGCCCTCTCGGGCTGTTTTCGGGGAAGCCAAACGGTGACCGTCGTACCCGACTCGGGGGTCGAATCCACGTCGCAGCAACCGTGGTGCCGGTGCACGATGCCGTACACCACGGCGAGCCCGAGGCCCACGCCGGCGCCTTCTTTCTTGGTGGTGAAGAAGGGTTCGAAGATCCGCGGCATGTGCTCGGGTGGAATGCCGCTGCCGTTGTCGGACACCTCCAGCCTCAGTCCGTCGGTCATGCTGTCGAACAGCGGGTGAATCCTCACCGTGTCTCCCGGGCTCGACGCTTCGATGGCGTTTACCAGCAAGGCCAGGATCGTCTGCTCGATCTGCGACGCATCGCAGACGACCGGCGGCAGCTCATCGTCGATCCGGACGTCGAGCTTCACGTCCGCGAGCTCCGCCTGGTGACGCACCAGCATCACGCACCGCTGTATCAGCGGCGGGATCTCCTGGGCGGAGAACTCCGTATCCGTGCTGCGGCTGAACAGCAACAAGTTGCGCACGATATCGCCGCAGCGCATCGCCTCCGTGTCGATCATCCGCAGAATGCGCAGTGTTTCCTGCATGTCGAAGTCCTCGGCCGCTGCGACAGCAGTGAGGGGACGGTCGGAACCGGCGGCGTCGCCACTCCCGGCGGGAGGGCTTGGACCGGCGGCGTCGCCACGCCCGGCGGGACGGCGTGGACCGGCGGCGTCGCTACTCCCGGCGGGATGATGTGAACCGGCGGTATCGCCGGTCTCGGGCTCAGTGCCGTCAGCGCCGCGGTCAACTACGCAATT
>CBDUAS010000124.1:0-8315 GCA_965365185.1 uncultured bacterium
CCGCCGATCGCATCATCGGGCGCAGCGCCGAGGCCCTCGGCTTGCGCGATTGCCTCGAAGGCGAAGTGCCGCGCATCGCTGACATCGCCTTTTCGGGACTGTCCGGACGATGGGAGATCCGCCGCAGCCAGTTTCGCCAGGAGGGTCACGTGCATCACCTCCTGGTGCTTTCGGACCTGACGCGCGCGCTCCGGGAAGAGGAGCGTCAGGCATGGCAGCGCGTGGTTCAGGTACTGCGCCACGAGATCAACAACTCACTGGCGCCGATTCACTCTCTCGCCGGCAGCCTGGCGTCTTTGCTCCGACGCCAGCCCGAACCGCCCGACATGCGCGACGACCTGCAGCAAGGGCTCAAGGTGATTGCCGGCCGGTCGAAAGCCCTGAGTCGATTCATGGCCTCGTACGCGCGGTTGGCGCAGCTTCCCGAACCGCAGCTCGCTCCCCTCGACGTACACGAGTGGATCGGACGCGTCGTGGACCTGGAGACGAGACTCGATGTCGAGGTGATCAAAGGCCCGCCGGTCCGCATCGAGGCCGACGGTGACCAGCTCGATCAGTTGCTGATCAATCTGCTCGGTAACGCTGTCGATGCGGCGCTGGAGACCGGAGGGGGCGTGAAAGTGAGCTGGGCACAGCTCAATGGCTTCACGCGACAGCTCGAGGTGCGCATCGACGACGAGGGCCCGGGTCTACCCGATCGTCGCAACCTGTTCGTCCCGTTCTTTACCACCAAGCCACAGGGGTCGGGAATCGGGCTGGTCCTCAGCCGACAGATTGCCGAGGCCCACGGTGGCTCCCTGACCCTCGAGAACCGGCACCCGGGCCGCGGCTGCCGCGTGCGCTTGCGGCTGCCGGCGGGGGACGCCTCAAACGTCTGACTGCGCTCCGACGGGGTGGCCGCGAACCACGCGGTCGCGGCCGAGCTCGGCGATGCGCTCCTCGATAAGGGCGACGAGCTGCCGGCGACGCGCCAGAAACGCGTCGATCTGATCGTCGCTCAGCGCGTCCGCCAAGGCCCCGGCGAATTCCGCGTCGGGAATGGCCTGCAGCCGCTCCCACATCATTGCGGTAATGCCGCCGCGCAGCTCGGTGTCGAGCAGCCGGTCTTCGTGCTGGAAAGCCAGGGTGTGATCGATCATCCACACGCTGTCATCGGCACAGATCAGGATGTTTCCCGGGTGGCGATCGACGTTGTACACGAGGCTATCGAAGACGTGGATCGCCACCATCTGATCGACCCATCGATCCGGAGGCTGCCCGTGGCGTTCGACGAGATCGGCGAGCGATTCGGCGCTCTCCAACCAGAGCTGCAGCGACCCCTCTCGACCGTCGAGCTCGCGCAAGACCGTCGGTGGTACGTTGTCGATACCGAGCTGCCGGGCGACAACGTACGCGGCGCGCTCAGAGGCCGCGCGGTCGACGAGGTGCAGGTACCAGGTGCCGCGAACCCACTCACGCCGCCACGTTCTGTTCACCTTGCGAAACACCGCGTGTGCCCGCACGCCGTTCTTCTCCAACAGCAACTTGAGCGGGTGGTTTTGGCTACCGGGGATCTCCTCGCTGTGTATCACCCGGGCAGTGCTGAGGAACTCGAGTACGTCGTCGTGGCTGCGGAAGGGCAGCGGCTGACGGTCCGGCCCGAGCCATACTGCCTGCTGCTGGGAACGGAGTGCGCCGCTCGCAGCCCCCAGGCATAGAATCAAGCCGGCGAGCAACAGGAAGTGGTTTCGAGGCATGACGATCTGTCTCGCGCGATGCAGAACTTCACCCCATAGGACGCGTGCTTCGCGCGGATAGTTTCGCAGAATCCGGGGCAAGTGTCCGAGGAGCGGGCCGTGCGCGGGCCCCGGGCGGGTTAAGATCCAGGTCGCGCGTAGGACACGCGTGCCGACAGTCCCCGGAATCATCACGCAGCTCACCGGGAAGCAGCTCTCATGCGACGTCTCTCGCACCTCACAGTCCTTTCCGTGGCCGCGGTCCTGATGGGCGCGTGCGCCGAAGAAGGTCCGGACGTCCAGTTTCTCAGCATCGGCACCGGCGGCACGGGCGGCATCTACTATCCTCTCGGCGGCGCCATCGCCAACCTGCTTTCGGCCGCCGAGGTGACCGGCGGCTCGGTCGAGAACATCGCCCGCATCGCCGGCGGACAGATCGACATGGGCTTTGCCATCAGCACGTCCGCCCGCGCGGCGTTTGACGGTGATGGCGGGGTCGAGCCGGTTACGGGCTTGCGTGCTCTCGCTCCGTTGTACCCGAACCTGGCACACGTTCTCGTGCGCGATGACGCCGCGATCGAATCGATCGCCGATCTTTCAGGCAGGACCGTCTCGGTCGGGTCCGCCGGCAGCGGCACGGAGCAGTTCTCCCGGCATCTTCTGGGAGCCTACGAGCTCGACTATCAGGATATCGACGCCCGCTACCTTTCGTTCTCGGAATCCTCGGCGGCCCTGCGAGACGGCGCCATCGATGCGGCCATTCTCTCGGTCGGATATCCGGCCGCCGCGGTTCTGGAGGCAACCACCAACGCCGCCGTGCGCCTGGTGCCTCTGACAACCGATGGCATCGACCGGATGCGGGCCAGCTACACCTTTTACAGCCCTGCCACAATCCCGGCCGGCACCTATCCGGGCATCGACGAAGATGTGCCGACGGTGGCGGTGATGAACTGGATCGTCGGCATGGGAAGTCTCGAGGACGAGCCTGTCGTCGCGCTGTTGAATACGTTGCGCCAGCGGCTACAGGTTCTCGTCCGTGTCAACGGGATCGCGGCGCAGATCGACCTCTCGGTGCTCGGCGACGCACCCATACCACTGCATCCGGCAGCCGAGCGGTGGCTCCGGGAGGGCGCTGAAGCCGAATAGGGCCACGAGGGTTTGCATTCCGTGCGCGTGCTGCTGCTGATGCCCACCAATACGTATCACGCCGCCGACTTCGTCGCCGCCGCCGAGAGGCTCGACGTTGCCGTGACCGTGGGGACGAACGGCACGCAGGCGCTACAGGCCCTGACGCCCGGATCGACCCTGACGCTCGACTTCGAAGATCTGGTGGGTGCCACGGCGGCAGTGGAGGAATTCCACCGGCAATACCCCATCGGAGCGGTCGTCGCGGCCGACGACGAAACCACGGCGCTGGCCGCATCGCTGGGCGCCGCGTTGGACCTGCCTCACAACCCCCTCGAGGCGGTCCGGCCGACCCGCAGCAAGCTCCGACTCCGGCAGGCGCTCGCCCACGCCGGCTTGCCGAGCCCCGCTTACCTTCTGCTCGATCTCGGCCCGGGATTCGCCGACGCGCATCGGCCGGAGCGCGACAGACGCACCAAGGAAGCTGCCTTCGCGGCCCTCGGAGGGAGCGACGTTCCGTTTCCCTGCGTCCTCAAACCGACGTTTCTGGCGGCGAGTCGCGGCGTGATTCGTGCTGACAACGACATCGAGTTCCGTGCCGCTGTTCGCCGTATCGGCGACATCCTGCACGAGGAGAAGCGCGCCGGCGGTGGAAACCCTGAATCCCATCTCATCCTGGTGGAGCAATACCTGCCCGGCCCCGAGTACGCCGTCGAGGCGATGCTGTCGGGCGGCGACCTGCACGTCCTGGCGCTTTTCGACAAGCCGGATCCGCTCGAGGGCCCGTACTTCGAGGAGACGATCTATGTCACGCCGTCACGCGCCGCGTCCTCCGTGCAAGACGAGATCGTCACGACCGTCAAACGCGCCGTGGCCGCCCTGGGTTTGCGGGAGGGCCCCCTGCATGCCGAGGTGCGGGTAAACCCGCAGGGCGCGTTCGTCATCGACGTTGCGGCCCGGGCCATCGGCGGGCTGTGCCCACGGGTGCTGCGCTTCGGCACCGGTGTCTCCCTGGAGGAGCTGATCCTGCGCCACGCGATCGGCGAGGAATTCGCCGGATTCCAGCGCGAGGAAGTCGCCGCCGGCGTGATGATGATTCCGATTCCGACGGCGGGCGTGCTGCGGAAGGTCCACGGGATGACGGACGCAAAGGCGGTGGAGGGCATCTACGAGATCACGCTGACGATCAACCCGGGCCAGCAGGTGGTGCCGCTTCCCGAAGGAAACCGCTACCTCGGCTTCATCTTCGCCCACGCGGCGACACCCGCCGAGGCCGAAGACGCGCTCCGACGAGCCTACGACCGCCTGACCCTGGAGATCGACCCGGCCTTTCACTGAACGTCCGGCTTGGGTGCTTGCCTTGCACGGGAAGGCGCCAGCACCCCGCAGACCAATCCACACGCGCAAGGCACAGGCGCGGGCCTCCCTGCCCCTGCCACGCCCGGCTACCTCCCCTCTGCTTTACCGACCCCGACACGTGCCTTAACCTCTCCGTGAGCCGGTGCTCAGACCCCGCCGGCGCGGAGGAGCCCATGAGCCAGCAAGAAATGAAGTCGCCGCTGCAAGACGCGAAGGTTCCGGCGCAGCCCATAACCTTCACGACGGCGGCGGCCCTGAAAGTCCTCGAATTCGCCGAATCCACCGAACAGCCCGCGGACGTGGGCCTGCGCCTTTACGTCCAGGGCGGCCGGACCAGCTATGACTACGGCTTCAAGTTCGACCAGCGACAGGAAAACGACGTCGTCCTCCCGCAGGAGGGCTTCGAGCTCTACGTCGATGGGTTCAGCTTCCATCTGCTGCGCGGCGCCTCTGTCGACTACGTCGAGAGCGTTTCCGGAGGCGGGTTCAGCGTCCAGAACCCCAACGAGCCCGACCCCTCTTCCGACCCGCTGTTCGCGCGCGTCCAGCGCTTCATCGACGAGCAGATCAATCCCGGCGTTCGCACGCACGGGGGCAACGTCACCCTGCTGGAGGTGAAGGACGGCATCGCCTACGTCGAGCTCGGCGGCGGGTGCCAGGGCTGCGGCATGGTCGACGTGACGCTCAAACACGGCATCGAGAGGATGCTCAAGGAGCAAATCCCGGAGATCGAGAGCGTTTACGACACCACGGACCACGCCTCCGGGCAGAACCCCTATTTCACGCAGGGCAAGGGCGGGTCGTTCAACATTTGACGGGTTGCCGCGACGGCGGCGCCTGTAAGTGCCTCCGGCACGGAGCACGCCGCGGCGCGCCCGCCGAGGATGATGCCCACGAAGCCGGACGCGGTGCTGCAGGCATGAGCCGTGCCGCGGCGGGCAAACGAGATCCGGGGGTATCGCGTTGCTGCCGGTGCTGATCATCGTGCTCGCTATCGCCGGTATCGCGGCGGTGGCCTATCTCGCCCACCTGGCCGCAAAGCGCAGGCGAGAGGCAATGGCGGCGCTGGCGGCAGAGCTCGGCTGGCGCTTTGATCCCGCGAGTGATCGCGCCCACGATGATCAATACGCTCACTTCGAGATCTTCCGCAAGGGACACAGCCGCGTCGCCTACAACACACTCACCGGCTCGACCGAAATCGACGGCCGCACCTATTCCGTGAAGATGGGTGATTTCGACTACAAGATCACCCACAGCACCGGCAAGAACACACAGACCACGACCTACCGCCTCAGCTACCTGGTCCTGCACTTGCCGTTTGCCCACACACCGGACCTCTTGATCCGGCGGGAGGGAGTGTTCGACAAGCTTGCCGGGGCCCTCGGCTTCGACGACATCGATTTCGAGTCGGAGGAGTTCAGCCGCGCCTTTTACGTGAAGAGCTCGGACAAGAAGTTCGCCTATGACGTCGTCCACCCCCGCATGATGGAGTGGTTGCTGAGCAAGGAGGTCCCCATGATCGACATCGAGCACGGCCGTTGCTGCGTCGCCCAGGACCGGGTGCGATGGGAGCCGCAGGAGTTCAAGCGCTGGCTGCGGCGGATGGAAGAGTTCTTCGAACTGTGGCCCGACTATCTGACCTCGCGACTCGGGGCGTGACCGGTGCAGTTTCTGATCCCTGTCGGCGGTGTCCTCGGAATCGTCCTCGTTTGGCTGATCGTCACCTACAACCGCTTCGTGCGGCTACGCCAACACGTGCGTGAGAGCTGGGCCGACATCGACGTGGAGCTGAAGCGGCGCTACGAGCTGATTCCCAACCTGGTGGAAACCGTGCAGGGATACGCGGCGCACGAGAAGGAACTGCTCCAGCGCGTCACCGAGCTTCGCAATCGGGCCGCCGCCAACCGCGGCAGCGCCGCCTCGCAGGCGGGCGACGAGACGGCACTCATGCTCGGCCTGCAAGAGCTCTTCGCCGTGGCCGAGGACTATCCCGAGCTGAAGGCAAGCACCAACTTCCTGTCGCTGCAGCAGCAGCTCGCCGAGACCGAGGATCGGATCGCCGCGGCGCGGCGCTTCTTCAACGGCAACGTGCGCGACATCAACGCGCTGCGCGAGAGCTTCCCATCGAGCATCGTCGCGGGCATGTTCGATTTCGAGGCCGAGACGTTCTTCCAGCTCGACAGCGCGGCCGAACGGGTGGTCCCGCGCGTCGATCTCGGGGGCGCCTAGCTGTTGGCTCTCGAGACGTTGTCTGAGGGTGCCGGGTCGGACCTGCCACGATCCGATACCTCTCCGGCAAGACGGCTCCCTGTGCCGACCTGCGACGATGCCGCCGGCTCGAAGGGAAGGTTCTCCGGGAACCGGAGCTGAGGGGTTGCGTAGGTCGTGAGCATTCACATCTAGCGCGCTCGTCTCAACCGCCGATATACGACATCTCGATGCGCGACGGCGGCCTGGCCTCGGAGAATCGCTGCTCCGAGTAGCGGTCGATGCGCCGCTCCCAGATGCCGGTCAGCAGCTTGCGCAACGACTCGTCGGAGCTTCCGGATCGGAGCGTATCGCGCAGATCGACGCCCTCGGCGGCGAACAGGCAGGTGAACAAGACCCCCTCGGCCGACAGGCGGGCCCGCGTGCAGTCGCCGCAGAACGGCTGCGTGACCGAGGTGATCACGCCGAACTCGCCCTCGCCGTCGAGATAGCGCCAGCGCTTTGCCACCTCACCCCGGTAAGCGGGCTCGACCGGCTCGGCGGGAAACTCGGCGGTGACGCGCTCGACGATCTCGGAGCCCGGCAGCACGTCCTCGGTTCGCCAGTTGTTCGTCGTTCCCACGTCCATGAACTCGATGAACCGGATGATGTGCCCCGACCCTTTGAAATACCGGGCCAGATCGACGATGGAATCCTCGTTGACGCGCCGCTGCACCATGGCGTTGACCTTGATCGGCGCCAGCCCGGCGGCCGCTGCCGCCTCGATGCCCTCGAGCACCCGGGACACGGGGAAATTCGCGTCGTTCATCGACCGGAAGATCTCGTCGTCGAGTGAATCCAGGCTGACGGTCACCCTGCGGAGACCGGCCTCGACGAGCTCGTCGGCGTACTTGGGCAGCAGGGCGCCGTTGGTGGTGAGGGCCAACTCGATGCCTTCGATCTCGGCCAGCATGGCGACGAGCTGCGGCAGGTCGTGGCGCAGGAGCGGTTCGCCTCCCGTGATGCGCACCTTCTTGACACCGAGCCCGGCGGCGATCCGCACCACGCGGTGAATCTCCTCGAATCGCAGAATGGCGCGCCGCGGCAGAAACTCGTAGCTGTCGCCGAAGACCTCGCGCGGCATGCAGTAGCCGCAGCGGAAGTTGCAACGATCCGTCACGGAGACCCGCAGGTCCGTGAAGGGTCTGCGGTAACGGTCGCTGATGCTCTCCACGCTCATCTCGTGTCTTTTCGGCCCATGGGTTGTCGTCGGCGCCTTACCTGTCCCGCCGGCCGCGGAGCATCGCGTCCGGCATCGTCATCGCCTCCCAGGCTCGACAACCTCGAAGATACCGCGATCGAGCACCTCGGCGCCGAACCCGGCGCTCTGCATGGCGCCCACCGGCAGGGTGACCTCGATCATGCCGTCTTCACCGACGTCGTCGCTTTCGACCTCGCTGACGGGAACGCCGTTTTCGCACGACTCCGTCGTCGACGCCATATCGAGCACATCGGTGAACGCACAGACGTAGCGGCGCAAGCGGTCCATGGCCAGCCGCGTCTCACCGATTCCGTGCCCCTGGCGTGGATAGCGCACGAACGTGACGTCCTTGCCCAGGTCGACCAGCGCTTTGTAGAACTCCACCGCCTGCTCCGGCGGCACGCGGGCGTCCTCGGCGCCGTGCATGATCAGCATCTTGGCGGTGACGTTCTTGACGTGGCGGATGGGCGAGAGGCGCAGGTAGATCTCCTCGTTGTCCCAGGGCGTGCCGAAAAACCACTCGAGATACGCCGGGATGTCGGTCGTCGAGTACATCGAGTAGAGGTTGGACAGCCCGGCCCCCGGCGAGATGAGCTTGAAGCGATCGGTCTGCGTCGACATCCAGAAGGTCATGGATGGCTTTGGTCCTGGCGACGTGAGGCTGAGCA
>CBDUAS010000125.1:0-8306 GCA_965365185.1 uncultured bacterium
AACACCCGTGGGACCAGCGCCGGGACCGGTTCCGTCGCCCGCGCCGCCGGTGGACGCCGCTTCGCGGAAGCGGAGCACTTCGCCGAAGACGGCAGCAGAGCCGCCACAGTCCTCCGGCGCGGAGTCTGCCCCGCCGCCGACTTCACGCTCGACCCCTCCGCCCACGTCCTCATCGCCTGCCGCCGCCGGTGGGGCAGCGGGAATGGGAGCCAAGCTGCCGCTGTTCGGCGCGTTGGCCATCGTCGTTGTTGCGGTGCTCTGGTTCGTCTTCCTGCGGGGGGATTCGACGCCCGTGGAGTCTGCCTCTCCCCCAGCCGCCGGGGGCGCCGCCGCCGAGGGCCCTGCTGCGGAAGCGACGATGAGCTTCGTGAATACCGCCGCCGTCCCGGTAGGCATCTACTGGGTCGACGATGGCCTCGAGGAGCTGTACGCAACCCTGCAGGCCGAGGATAGCCTCGAGCAACCCACCGCCGTCGGCGACCTGTGGGTCGTGCGGACAATCGAAGGTGACGGCGCCCTCGAGGTGCTCACGTGCAGGGCGGATGCCGCGGCGAATCGCTGCGTCATCGAGCTGGTCACCGGGTGGACGGTGTTAGCCGTGGAGTTCGGCAACGCCGACGGGGATTTCCTCGGGTCGTACCGGACGATCGCCGACGGCGTGTGGGTCGAGGAAGGGCCGGACGGCACCGTCCGGTTCGAGTTCGAAGAGACCGATCGCGACGACTGGTCCGTGTACCTGCACGACGACACGCGCGGCATCGACATCGAGATCGATCTCTGGGACGACATCGTCTGGTACGCCGACGGCGACAATCCCCCGGTCGAGCTGTACGAGGTCTTCGACGCGCGCGAGTGAGCGGCTCGCGCAGAGCCCGCCGCCGGCACGACCTCGCGGCCGCGTCTGCTGACTACCCGCGACGATCGGCGTCGTAACTCGTCGGGGCTAGCAATGCACCATCACGTGAAACGGCTTGTCGGAAAGCGCACCGAGGCTGCTCCGCGTCACCACGATCAGGGTGTCGCTCGAATTGCGATAGACGCTGATCTCGCCGGCGATTCCGTCGAATCCGGTGCTCACGTTCGAGTTGGCCGGGTACCCGAGCGAGGCGAAGAAGGTGCAGTAGCCGACGTTCCGATCGAAGGTCACGCTGTACTTCCCGGTCTCCAGCTTGGACGCCGACGCCACGCCGCGGTCCCAGCCGGTCACCAGGTCGCCGACTGCGGTGACGCTGCCCGAGTACAGCACCTGGGAGTCTCGGTATGCGAGGGCGCGGGCGATGTCGAAGCCGAAGTACGGCGTGGAGCCGACCGGCGGGTCGGCCACCAGGGCGCCGCCCGGATGCACGCCGCCGAACTTGTCGAGCACAAGGATGCCGTCGGCGGCGTTCGGGCTCCCGTCGCCCGCCACCACTTCGATGTCGATGGCCGCATCCCAGCCGAAGTACGGCGGCCGGGGAGTAATCGTGGGCGCGCCGCCGCCGGCATGGACGCCTCCGAAACCATCGAGCACGTAGTAGGCCGCATGCTGTTGGGCGAAGGCTTCGGCGGGAAAAGCGGCGACCACCCCAACGGCGAACAGAAGAGCTACGAGTCGGTATCTCATCGTGCCTCCCGGATTGGTGGGTCTTCAGAGCAAAGTATCACGCCGGCGGCTCTGGTCAGCTCGCTGCTCACGACCATGATCTGCTCGTCGGCCCCCGCCGGAGGACTGCCTCTACACAACCGCGGGCACAATGAGTAGAGTCGGGCCACCGCGTCGAATCCCCCCCTCAACAGGAGGCGGCACCATGGCGAAGAAGACGACCCCGCCCGCCGGCAACAGAAACATCTCTCTGCGCGTCGGCCCGCTGGCCGCCGCGACCCTTGCCTGGGCCGGGTTGGCCATGAGCGCGCCGTTTGCGGAACCGGAAGAGGCGTCTTCCGCTCACGTTTCGTCGCCCGGCGGCGGAGTGGTCACGCAGCAGGCTCATGAGACGCAGCGCCCGTGGATGGACGCCGAAGGCACGCCGCTGCCCTTTGCGGCGGACGAAGACATCGAGGAGCTGCTGCGCACGGCGGACGTCATCGAGCGCCAGGAGCTGCCGATCGGGGTCACCGATCCCCAGCTTCTGACGCTGGAGAAGGACGGCATCAAGGTCCATGCCGTGTTCCGCTACGTCGACACGGTGCACAGTAACGTGCGCATGGCGGACGGCCGCACGCGCACGAACTTGAAGGATAGCTGCCACTTCGAGACGGCTGCGTATGCGCTCTCGAGCCATCTCGGCCTCGACGTCGTGCCGCCGGTCATTACGCGGAGGATCGGCACCGACAACGGCACGCTGCAGATCTGGCTGTACGACGCCCTCATGGAGGGGGAGCGTGCGGAGCAGGGATTGCGGCCGCCCGACGGGATGGCCTGGCGGCGCCAAGTGCAGCAGATGTACGCCTTCGACGCCCTCATCGGCAACGACGACCGTACGCAACAGAACATCCTCATCGACCAGGACTTCAAGATCTGGCTGATCGATCACACCCGCGCCTTCTACCGCTACGCCGACATGGCCAACCTCGAGAAGGTCAACTACGTGGAACGCGGGTTCTGGGAAGGACTGCAGTCGCTGGACGAAACCGCGGCCACGGAGGTCCTCGGCGAATACCTCACCTCTTCGGAAATCGCGGTCCTGCTCGAGCGACGCGACCGCGTCGTGGAGCACATCCAGGGACTCGTCGACGAGCGGGGCGAAGGCGCCGTGATCTTCGAGTGGCCGGGAGGGGCGAGCTGAGGCGGCCACACCGCGCGCGTCTTGATTCCGGTATGCGCGGCGCATACTGTCCGCGCTAGCGTCCCAAGGGCGGCGCGCCGTTCGTTCGGCCGTCGGTGAGCGTCCCCACTCAAGCGCGCGTGCGGAGGTGACAATTGAAGCCGGTTCACCTCGCATTCCTCGGCTGCGGGTTCATCACGCGGGTGCACGGCCGGCACCTGAGGAAGATGCCGGGAGAATACGTCTGCAGCTACGCCAGCCGGGATCGAGCGCGGGCGGCCGAGTATCAGCAGCGCCTCGGCGGCCGGGAACATTACGGCGGCTACGACGAGGCGATCGACGACCCCGCGGTCGATGCGGTCGTCATCGCCGTCCCCACCCGCTATCACCTCGAGCTTGCCCTCCGCGCTCTCCAAGCCGGCAAGCACGTCCTGGTCGAAAAGCCTGCCTTTCCGCTGCTCGACGACTACCAGACCGTCATCGAAGCGCGCGACCGGACCGGGCGCACGGTGATCGTCGGTGAGAATGACCACTACAAGCCACTGTGTGTCGTGCTGCGCCGTCTACTGAGAGAAGACACCATCGGCGAGATGGTCTTCGGCCACTTCGTCACCGTGATGAAGAAGCCCAAGACGGCCGACGACTGGCGCAACGACGAGGCGATGGCCGGAGGCGACGCGTTCTTCGAGGAGGGCATCCACTGGCTGCACATCGCCGGAAGCCTGGGTCCGGAGATCATCCGCATCCACGGCTTTCGGCCGCCGCCGTCCAAGCACGGTCCCCTCCGCGGTGACGCCCGGCGCAAGAGCATGTTGGTGGCCTTCCAGTACGACAACGGCGCCGCCGGCGCCCTCTACTATTCCCGCGAGATCCCGTCGATGCTCCGCGGTCTGCGGCTCTCGAAGCTGTTTGGCCGCGACGGCATCATCACGTTCGAGTCCAACGGCGTGTTCCTCGTCGCCCGGGGCAAGGGGTTTCCGCGGCTCGTGCTCCCGGGATTTCGCGACATTCGCGGATATCGGGCCATGTACCGCGATTTCGCCGCGGCGATCCGCGAGGGACGCCAACCGCAGATGAGCCTGGAGCGAGCCCGGCAGGACCATCGGCTGATGGACGCCGTGTATGCGAGCGCCGCAGGCGCGGAGTCCGCCGGCCCGTGACCGAGCGTTTCGACATCGTCATCATCGGCTCCGGAACCGGCGGCGGCACCGTGGCGCACGCCCTGTCTGCGAGCGGGGCGCGCATGCTCATCGTCGAGCGCGGCGACTTCATCCCGCAGGAAGAAGAGAACTGGAGCCCACGCGCGGTCTGGGGAGAGCTGCGCTATCGCACGAAGGAGCGCTGGCTCGACGGGCAGGGGAAGGAGTTTCTCCCCTACACGCACTACTGCGTCGGCGGCAACTCGAAATTCTGGGGGGCGGTCCTCTACCGCCTGCGTCGGGAGGATTTCGACGAGATCCACCACAAGGGCGGCGTCTCGCCGGCTTGGCCGGTCGCCTACGACGATCTCGCCCCGTTCTACGAGCGTGCCGAGCGTCTCTACAGCGTCCACGGCGAGGTCGGCCCGGACCCCACGGAGCCGCCGCGCGGGCCATTCCCGCATCCGCCGATTGCCCACCAAGGGCGCATCGCGGTGATCGTCGAACGGCTGCGCGCCATGGGGCTGCATCCCTCCCCCCTACCCCTTGGCTTGCTGCGCCCCGGCGAGCCGGACGGCTGCATTCTGTGCGACACCTGCAACTCCTTCCCGTGCAAGCTGCGGGCGAAGAGCGACGCCGACGTCTGCGCCGTGTCGCCCGCGATCGAGCATGACGGGATCGCCCTGTGGACGAACGCGCACGCCGAGCGGCTGATCACGAACGGGGCGGGCGACAAGGTCGTCGCCGCCGAAGTGGTCCGCGGCGGCGAGACGGTGCGCGTCGAGGCGTCGCTGTTCGTGGTCTCCTGCGGCGCGGTGAACTCCGCCGCGCTGCTCCTGCGATCGGCCGACGGCAAACATCGCGAAGGCCTGGGAAACTCATCCGGCCTGGTCGGGCGCAACTACATGGCCCACCTGTCCACCATGCTGGGCGCCTTCATGCCGCCGCGACACGACACCGTGTTCCAGAAGACAGTGGCGATCAACGACTACTACCTCCGCGGTCCGGCTGGGGACTACCCGCTCGGCCAGATCCAGTCGCAGGGGCGCTCGAATGCCACCATCGCCAAGGCCGGCGGACCGCCGGCGGCCCGTCGGGTGCCGACCTGGGCCTACGATCTTTGGTTCGCACGTGGCGTGGAGTGGCTGGCGATGAGCGAGGATCTGCCGAGCCCACAGAACCGTGTGACCCTGACGGCCGACGGGCGCATCCGCTTGCGCTGGGAAGCTCTCAACGACGAGGCGCACCGGGAGCTCGTCGCCGTGACCCGACGGATGCTGCGTCAGGCGGGAGCCTGGTACGTGCTGCCGATCTCGCTCGGCGTCGTCAACACGACGCATCAGTGCGGCACGGCGGTGTTCGGCAACGATCCGCGGACCTCGGTGCTCGACACCTGGTGCCGGTCGCACGATGTCGACAATCTGTTCGTCGTCGATGCATCCTTCTTCCCCTCGTCGGCCGCGGTGAACCCGGCGCTGACCATCGCCGCACAGGCGCTGCGAGCCGCCGACCACATCAAAGAGACCCATCTGAAATAGGCAGGTACGCATGAAGGCACGATCGTTCAGCCACACCGGCGTGACGGTGGCCGATTTCGACACGTTCGTTCAGTTCTACGCCGACAACTTCGGTTGCCGCCTGGTTGGCGTCGGCGACAGCGACCCGGAGCGGGTACGCACGGTGTTCGGCGTCGACGACGAGAATCCGAGCTGCAGGATCGGCTGGCTGCGTACCCCCGGCGGGGGCATGCTCGAGATCTTCGATTTCCGTCCCGACATCGCGGCCGAGGACATCACCTGGAGCAAGGTCGGGCTGACCCACATCAGCTTCGACGTGAAGAACCCCTACAAGTGGATCGAGCGGCTGCGCAGCAACGGCGTCGAGATCGTCAGCGAGGTCGAGGAGTCACAGCACGGTCACGCGTTCTTCTTCGTCAAGGACTGCGACGGCAACTTGATCGAGCTCATCGACCTGCGCTACCGCTATCCGCTGCTGCGCTACCTGGGCTGGTTCGCCGGCTGGCTCTTTCGCCGCGGAATGTACAAGAAGCACTATGCGCGGGCGGCGTCCTAACGGATTTCCACGCGTCCCACGCCGGCTTCCGTACGTATGGTCGTACCGAACGGTGCCGAGATGCGCACCAGGTCGTCGAGGATCTTGCGCGACAGCCCCTCGTCCGCCGGCAGCGGCCGACCCCGCACCCAGCGCGGCGCGCCGTGCTGCAGCGATATGGGGTGCAGCTCGATCGACGCCAGCTCGCCGCCGCGAAACGTCGGCATGGCGATGACCGACTCCCAGATCTCCGGCTGAGCCGGAAAGCTGCGGGTGTCGTTGGCGTAGCGGTTGAGGTTGAAGTCGGCGACGTGAGCGTCCGGGCCGAGGCCGTAGGGCTCGTAGTTTTCCGCCGGCAGCCGCAGCAGCGTCTCGTTTTGGAAGAGGAAGTCGCCGAGGCTATAGAAGATCGGCTTTCCCTCGTAGATCTCGACGCCGCGCAGCACGTGCGGCCCGTGTCCCACGAACACGTCGGCCCCGGCGTCGACCATGGCGTGCGCGAAGGTGACCAGGAATTCGGCCGGCGCCATGCGCTCGGCGCCCGACTCGTGCGCGTGGATCGTGACGATGACGTAATCGGCCAGCAGTTTCGCATTGCGGACGACGGCGGCGATCTCCGCGACGTCTTGCTCGTTGGGCGTGGTACGGCGTGTCGGCCGTTCGCCCACCACGAACGTCTCACCTGAAAAGCGCAGGCGGTGCGAATCCTCCGGCAGCCGCTGGCCCAACGCTGCCGCGGCCTGGCGCAGCTCCTGCATGGCCTCGGGCGTGATGATCCGCGTGGTCGTGAACCGCAAGGGGCTCAGACCCGGCCGCGGCGGCATGTCGGAACGCGAGCGGCCGGCCACGGAGTGGTCGGTGAACGTCGAGGCCATCGAAACCAGGGCCACGCGGGCTTTCGAGGTCTCCAAGAACTTCGCCTCGCGCGCTGCCGCCAGGCTCTCCCCCACACCGGCGCCGACCAGACCCGCTGCGCGCACGTGCTTCATGGTCAGCCGCATACCCTCGACGCCGTAATCGCCGGTGTGGTTGTTGGCCATCGACACCAGGTCGAACCCCGCCCAAACGAGCTCCTTCGCCATCGCCGGATCCGCACGCATCCAGGTGCCCCCGGACTCGTGCGCCGGGTACACCTCGTAGTCGTGCAACAGCACCTCGAGGTTCGTGAACGCCACGTCGGCGCGGCGAATGCGCTCGATCATCTGGAGATACGCGGGCTCCTCGTACACCGACAGCGCCCTCGTGATGATCGAGTCGCCGGTGAGCGCCATGGTGAAGTCGGCCTCCGACTCCTGCGCGGCCGCCGTCGCGGCGAGGACAGGCCTGCTGGCCAGGACGGTTCCGCCGCCGATTGTGGCGATGACGACAAGACCCACGATCAAGAACGACGCGATGCGCATGAAGCTTCTCCCGGCACGACGCGAAGCGAGGTCACCAATAGCTGCACGATAGAAGATCACAACGGCGGGAGAAAGAGGGGCCGTGCCGGCGCAGCTACCGGGGCACCCGCCCGCGCCATTGCAGCCACCAGCGCATGCACCGGTGGCCGACGTCCACCGGCTCGGCGAACATCAGCGGACAACCGCCTTCGATGCACTGCAGGCCCGCCGCGCGCCCCGCCTCGACGGCCTCCTCCGAAACACTGCCCTGCCCGAACGACCGATGAAACCACACCCTTGGAATGCCGGCATCGGCGCACTGCCGGACGACATCGGCGGCCACCCTCGGGTGGGTACCGATGACGACGCCGTCGAGGGGGCCCGGAACGCTGCCGACCTCCGGATAACAGCGCACCCCCTCGACCTCCTCGGCGCGCGGGTTGACCGGAAACACCTCGTAACCGCTCTGGACCAGCTTCCGAAACACGGCATTGGCCGCGACGTCGGCTGATCGCGAGACGCCCGCGACGGCGAACCGTCTACCTTCGAGGAACTCGATGATCGACTCTGGCGTCTTCGCCACGTTAGCCCACCCTGAGCTCGGAGACCTTGCGGAAATGGTGGCCGTAGATCGCCAACGTCACCGCCAGGTTCAAGTGGCATGGTCTGCGGATCAGCGTCCAGGCAAGCAGCTTCCAGTATTGCGCCCGCTCGCCGCTGCGCAACCCCAAGTGGTACAAGGAGCGGGCGAACGCGGCGAGGTCCTGGAGCTGCAAGCGGGGTCCCAGTCGCGGCCGGCGATACTCCTTCAGGAACGTGCGAATCCGACGGTAGTAGCTGTCGGGCCGGTAGATCGAGCTCATCAGCTCTCGATAGCCGGCGCGCAGTGTCTCCATGCCCATGCAGGGCACGATGTTGGTCTCTCCGTCGACGTTGTCGCCAGTTTCTGGATGACCGAGTACCTGTCGCCCCAAGAGGTAACGGCTTTCGTG
>CBDUAS010000126.1:0-8300 GCA_965365185.1 uncultured bacterium
CGAAGAACCTGTGGATTGACTGCTGAAACTCCCGGGAGCGCGGTGCAAAACCCCATGATTCCTGTGCAAAGACGGTGGACGGAAAGCCCTCGAGAGGTTCGCCCGGCTGTGCATGGACTGTGCAAAGCCGTCGAAGACTGCGCGGCTGAGCCACGCGCCCGGCAGAACTGACGGCCGCTATTGCCCGCTCTGTCCTTGCTGGCCGTCGGCAGCCGCCGCCGGAGCGACGAACGGCACCGCCTCACCGTTCTGGATCACGTACATGCGGTGGAACTTGCGGGCATTGCCGTCTTCGTCGAACGTGGTCTCGCCGGCTGCTCCCGGGAACGGGTTCATCGCGTTCATGTAGAACGAGATGAAGTCGGCCCGGTATCCCTCCTGCTCGATCGCCTGCACGAGGATCTTGACGGCATCGTAGCCGTGGGCCGCATAGACGTCGAACCCCTCGCCGAACTTGGAGCGGAACCCCTGGATGAACGCGCGCACGTTCTCGCCCTCGTCATCGGGGTCGAAGGCCGGGGTCGGGAACACCAAACCCTCGACCGCATCTGCGCCCATCGCGACGACTTCCTCGGGGAGGGTCGCGCCGGTGCCGAACAAGGGAAGCTCGATGCCGGCGGCCCGGATGGCTTGCGCCGCCCGCGCCGTCTCCGACGAGTACCCGGCAATGTAGATCCCCTCGGCCTCCGTGCCGACCATTTCCTGGACGTTGGCGGTCACGTCGGGCGCCTCGGCGGGAAACGACGGTTGCTCGCCCACACGGCCTCCGAGGCTGCGGAACCGCTCGATGAAGGCGCGCTTGATGCCGGCACCGTACTCGCTCTGGCTGCTGATGATGTCGACTTCCCTGATGCCGGCCTCGTTGTAGATATGGTTGGCCATGTTGACGGCCTCGAGCTCGTCCGACGGGAAGTTGCGGTAGATGAAGCTTCCCTTGTCGTTGAGCTCGGGCGACGACGACGAGGGGGAAATCAGCAACACCTCGGACTGCTGGAACAAGTCGGCAATCGCCAGCGTCACATCGCTGCTGTCGGATCCGATGACCGCCGGGATGCCCATGCCGATGAGCTCTTGCGCGGCCTGTAGCCCGACCTGCGGGTCGCTCTTCGCATCACGGATCTCCACCCGCAGCGGCACCGGGGCGCTGCTGTTTGCCACCAGCACGCCTCCGGCGGCGTTGATCTCATCGACGGCCACCTCGATTCCTCTCTGGATCGACTGCCCGTAGGGCGCCGCGGACCCCTCGAGCGAGAGGACCGCGCCCAGCAGAACTTCCGACGGACCACCGCAACTGACTACGGCTGCCGCAGCGATCAACGGGACGGCCCAGCGACCGCGCATCTTCATGGCTCTCTTCCTCCCTGTGGGGTCAGCCGGTCAGCTATCGGTTGGCTCTCCGGCCGCCTCTCCTCGGGCCGCTTGCAAGCGTACCTGGGAGCGTCGTAGTGCTTCGAGTGTCTCCTCGATGTCCGTGTCGTCGTCGGGGTGTTCCAGCTTTTCCCGCGCCCTCTCGAAGGCCGCCTGAGCGCGGGCAACGTCGATATCTTGCGAGGCCTCGGCGGTTTGCGCCAGCAGGATGACGCGATCCGGCAAGACCTCGATGAGCCCTTCCGAGACGGAGAGCTCGGACCACTCACCGGTACCGGCAACGCGGTAGCGCAACACGCCCGTGCCGAGGCCCGCGATCATGCGCACGTGGGACGGCAGTACGCCGAACTCGCCGTCGACACCCGGTGCGCGGACGCTGTCGACCGTCTCGGACACGAGCTGACGTTCCGGCGTGACGATCTCTAGCAGGAACTCGGAGGCGATGCCGCTGTCCTGTCCGGGCTCGGCCATTGCTTCTTACTCCGCCTCTTGTGCGGCGTGTTCGGGTTCGGTGACCGCTTTGGCCTCGGCCAGGGCCTCACGCACCTCGGCGCTTTGTCCTGCCGCGTCGGCCATCTGCTCGGCCTTCTCCCGCGCTTCCTCAATAGTACCCACCATGAGAAACGCGCGCTCGGGAAGATCGTCGTGCTTCCCTTCGATGATCTCGCGAAACCCGCGGATGGTGTCCTCGAGCGAGACGTACTTGCCGGCCATTCCGGTGAAGTTCTCGGCGACGAAGAAGGGCTGCGACAGGAATCGCTGCAGGCGTCGGGCGCGGTTGACGGTCAGCTTGTCCTCGTCGGACAGCTCCTCCATGCCGAGGATGGCGATGATGTCCTGCAGGTCTTTGTAGCGCTGCAGGATTCGTCGCACGTCGCGCGCCACCTGGTAATGCTCGGCGCTGATGACGCGCGGGTCGATGAGCTGCGAGTTCGAGTCCAGCGGGTCGACTGCCGGGTAGATGCCGATCTCGGTGAGTGCGCGCGCCAGGTTCACGTTCGCATCGAGGTGAGCGAACGTCGTCGCCGGCGCCGGGTCCGTGAAGTCGTCGGCCGGAACGTAGATCGCCTGGATCGAGGTTACGGATCCCGTCTTCGTTGCCGTGATGCGCTCCTGCAGCTCGCCGAGCTCGGTAGCCAGGTTGGGCTGGTAGCCGACCGCGGAGGGCATACGCCCGAGCAGGGCCGACACCTCGGAGCCCGCCTGAGTGAAGCGGAAGATGTTGTCGATGAACAGCAGCACGTCCTGGCCGCCCTGGTCGCGGAAATACTCCGCCACGGTGACGCCGGTCAGCGCCACGCGCAGCCGCGCCCCGGGAGGCTCGGTCATCTGCCCGTAGATCAGCGATGTCTGGCTGATGACGCCTGACTCCTTCATCTCCAGCCACAGGTCGTTGCCCTCACGCGTGCGCTCGCCCACACCGGCGAAGACCGAGTAGCCGCCGTGCTGCTTGGCGACGTTGTTGATCAGCTCCATGATCAGGACGGTCTTGCCCACACCTGCACCGCCAAAGAAGCCGATCTTGCCGCCCTTCTTGAAGGGCACCAGCAGGTCGATGACCTTGATGCCGGTTTCGAACTGGACGGTCTCGGTGGCCTGCTCGTCAAACGCCGGAGAATGACGGTGGATCGGCCAGCGATCCTCGGCCTCTACCGGGCCGAGGCCATCGACGGGCTCGCCGACCACGTTGAGCACGCGGCCGAGCGTGGCGTCACCCACCGGTGTCGTAATCGGGCCGCCGGTGTCGAGCGCGTCCATGCCGCGCACCAGGCCGTCGGTCGTGTGCATCGACACGCAGCGGACCCTGTTCTCACCCAGGTGCTGGGCCACCTCGACGATGATGTCGATCTTGTCCGACGACAGAACGGCGTCGTCTTTGATTCTCAGCGCCTGGTAAATCGGCGGCAGGTCCTCCGTCGGGAACTCGACGTCGACGACCGGGCCTACCACCGTCAGCACCTTGCCGACTCGTTGCGTGGCGCCTGTCTGCTCCGCGCTCGACATAGTTGGTCTCCTACTTCTGCGCTTCGGCTCCGCCGACGACTTCGAGGATCTCGGTGGTGATCTCCTCCTGGCGGATCTTGTTCATGGTCAAAGTGAGGTTTTCGATCAGATCGTCGGCGTTTCGTGAGGCGTTTTCCATCGCTGTCATGCGCGCGGCGTGCTCCGCGGAAATGGACTCGAGCATGGCCCGGAACACCTGTACGCGCGCGTGGCCCGGCAATACGCGTCCGAGCAATGTCTCCGGGTCGGGCTCGTAGAGGTAGTCGACGAGCTCGACCGGTTCGAGACTCGCAGCCTCTGCAGCCGCTTGCTTGCTCTGCTGCCAGACTCCCGACAACGTCCCGAGGTCACCGCCGAAACCCTCGATTCCCTCGAGGAATCTCATGTCGCCCCCGGTTTGTTGCTCGGCAACGATGCGCGCCGCCTCGCGGGCGGTGAGGTCCGCTTCTGACAGACGCAGGCCGACGATCGGCAGCAGCGGCTCGACAACGACCTCCTGCCGAATCACCGACTTGAACTCGTTGTAGATCACGTAGACGGCGTCCGTGCGCTCGCTGATGAACTCGTCGATGAGGTAATCGGCGACGACCGCGGCATCGGCGAAGGTCACATTGTCGAGGTAGTCGACCCAGTACTGGCCAATGGTCCAGTCCCTCTTGCGGTAGTAGTCGTAGCCCTTACGACCGACGACGGCCAGCTGCACCGCTTGGTCCTGCCAGCTATGCAGCGCGGTGTCGGCGCGGCGGAGAATATTCGCATTGAACGAGCCGCACAGGCCCTTGTCCGAGGTCAGTACCAGCACGGTTACATGCTGCTCGCGCTCGGCGACGCGAAACAGCGGATGCTCGCGGTTCTCGGTGCGCTCGGCAAGACCGTTGATGACTTCCCATGCCTTGTCGCTGTAGGGCCGCGAGTTGATGATGCGGTCCTGTGTGCGACGCAGCTTTGCCGCCGCCACCATGCGCATGGCACGGGTGATCTGCCGGATGTTCTTGACGGAACGAACGCGGCGTCTGAGGTCGAGTAGGGTTGCCATCGGCTAGCCTTCCACCACCTCTTCTTCCGCGGCGTCGGCAGGTGCGGCGGCGGCGAGAGCCTGTGCGTCTTCGTCGACGGTGGCGAGATCCGCTTGCGCCTTGAATTCGTCGACCATCTTGGCAATGCGGCCCTCGAGCACCTCGTCGAGCTTGCCGGCGGCTTCGATGTCGTCCCACAGGGACGGATCGTTGACCTCGACGAAGCCGTACATTCCGGCTTCGAAGTCGCGTACGGCTTCGACCTCCAGGTCGTCGAGGTAGCCGTTCGTGCCGGCGTAGATGATGGCGATTTGCTTGGCGACCCGCAGGGGTCGGAACTGGTCCTGCTTGAGGATCTCGGTGAGGCGCTCACCGCGGGCAAGCTGCTTTTGCGTCGACACGTCGAGGTCCGAGCCGAACTGCGCGAATGCGGCGAGCTCCCGGAACTGAGCCAGCTCCAGACGCAACGAACCGGCGACCTGCTTCATCGCCTTGATCTGGGCGGCGCCGCCGACGCGTGAGACCGACAGACCGGCATTCACGGCCGGCCGAACGCCCTGGTGGAAAAGGTCTGTCTCCAGGTAGATCTGTCCGTCGGTAATCGAGATGACATTCGTGGGAATGTACGCCGACACGTCGCCGGCCTTCGTCTCGATGACGGGCAAGGCGGTCAGCGATCCCGCGCCGCCTTCGTCGTTGAGCTTGGCGGCGCGCTCCAAGAGGCGCGAATGCAGGAAGAAGACGTCGCCGGGATACGCCTCGCGCCCCGGCGGCCGGCGCAACAGCAACGACATCTCGCGATAGGCGTTGGCGTGCTTCGAGAGATCGTCGTAGATGACCAGAGCATGCTTGCCGTTGTCGCGGAACCACTCCCCGATGGCGCACCCGGCAAACGGTGCCAACCACTGTACCGCCGCCGGCGTCGAAGCGGCGGCGTCGACCACGATGGTGTAGTCGAGGGCGCCGGCGTTCTTGAGCTCCTCGACCGCGCGCGCGACGGTGGATTCCTTCTGGCCGATGGCGACGTAGATGCAATAAACGTCCGTGTCCCGCTGATTGATGATGGTGTCGAGCGCCACCGCCGTCTTGCCCGTCTGGCGGTCACCGATGATGAGCTCGCGCTGGCCACGGCCGATGGGAATCATCGAGTCGATCGACTTGATGCCGGTCTGTAGCGGCTCGGAAACCGGTTGCCGGGCGACTACGCCGGGGGCTATGCGCTCGGTGAAGCCGTACTCCGTGGCGTCGATAGGCCCCTGGCCGTCGAGCGGATCACCCAGCGGCGTGACCACACGACCGAGCAACGCCTCTCCGACCGGCACCTGAATGACCCGCCCGGTACGCTTGACGGTGTCGCCTTCCTTGACGGTGGTGGCCTCGCTCAGGAGCACCGCGCCGACGTTGTCCTCGTCCAGGTTGAGCGCCACGCCGAAGACGTCGTTGGGAAACTCGACGAGCTCGAGCGCCATGCAGCGCTCGAGGCCGTAAATACGCGCCACGCCGTCTCCCACGGAGATGACCGTGCCGACCTCCTGGACGTCGATCTCGGTTTCATAGCCGGCGATTTGCTGCCGGATGATGCTCGAGATTTCTTCGGCCTTGATCTGCATCGATTCGATTCCCTTGTGATGGTTTTACGAAGATTCCAAACGCTCGCGGATCCGCTCGAGGTGGCCCTTGACGCTGCCGTCGTAGACGGTGTCGCCGATGCGCGTCACCACCCCGCCAAGCAGCGTCGGATCCGTGCGCCGGGTCAGGCGCACCTCGCCGCCGGTAGCCCGACGCAAGCTCGCTTCGAGCTCGGCCACTTGCCCGGGGTTGAGGGGCACGGAGGTGGTGATCTGCGCGGTGACCACACCGAGATGCTCGTCGACCATCTCGCCGTAGGTCTTGGCGATGACCGAGAGATGATCGAGACGCTGCTTCTCAGCCAGCAGGTCCAAAAAGCGCCGAACCACGGCGTCGACGCCGAGAGTCTCCGATATTTTCCCTAGAATTGCCTGTTTTTGCTGTGCCGGGATCGCCGGATTGACGATCAGGAGTCTCAGCGCGTCGTGACCGTCCGCGGCCGCGACCAGCGCATCGACCTGATCGCCAATCTCGCGTTCCCTTCCGGGAGCGACCGCGACCACGGCGTCCAGCAATCCTTTCGCGTAACGGCGGGCTACCGTATGGCTCAGCATCTCGCGTCTTCCCTCAGGCCATGCTCTGGTCGAGTCGCGAGAGATACTCGCGAATCAGTCGATCCTGATCGTCGGGGGTGAGGTGCTCGGCGAGATTCGTCTCCGCCAGGCTCACCGCCAGGTCGGCGACGAATCGGCGTAGTTGCCGCTGCGCCGTGACCCGCTCCTGTCGAACCTCCCGCTGGGCGACCTCGATGACCTTCTCCGCCTGTGCCTTGCCCTCTTCGAGTGCACGACCCTTCTCGCTCTCGGCGTCCGCACGGGCATCGCTCACGAGCGCGGCAACCTCCTCGGAGATCTTCGCCAGCCGCTGCTCCGAATCGGCCAGCATTCTGGAAGCTTCCTGTTTCTGTTCGGCCGCGAGGTCACGCGCCGCGATGATCCCGGAGGCGCGCTCCGCGAAGATCACCCGCAAGCCGGAGAACGAGAAGATGTCTTGAACGGGCTTCGGCGGGATTACCAGCATCCAGTAGAGCAACCCGGCGAGCAGCAGGAAGTTGATCCACTTTGCGGGCCAGTAGTACCAGGGTTTGGGTTCCTCGGCGTGCTCCTCTTCGTCCGCGTGCTCACCTTGCGCGGCGTGATCGTCCTGCTCGGCGTGATCGTCTTGTCCAGCGCCGGCCGTTTCCTGCTCGGCGTGCTCCTGCTGGGCAAGGGCATGCTCCGCCTCGGTCTCCTGCATTTCGGGCGTAGCGGACAGTTCCGCGGGAGCGAACGCACCGAGGATGAGCACCGGGACTGCCGCCGCGACGATGGCAATGAGTCGAAACGTCCGCCGCGTTGGCCGGATCATGACGCGTCGCCTCCATCGCTACCGACCGGCCTGCCGAGGACGCGGTCGGCGATCATCTTCGAAAGCCGCTCCGCCTCCGCCTCGAGGTCGGCGCGTGCCGTCTCCACGTCGGCGGCGATCTCCTGTCGCGCCTGATCGACGAGCCCGTGGGCCTCCTGGCGGGCTTCGCCCATCAACGCGTCTCGCTGCGCGCGGCCGGCCCTCTGGGAGGCGTCACGGATCTCGTACGCCTCGCGGCGCGCCTCCTTGAGCCGCTTCTCGATCTCGTCGAGGCGCTTGTCCTGCTCGGCCCGGGCTTCATCGAGCGCCGCCCTGGCTTCCTTCGTGCGCCGCTCGCGTTCGTCGATGATGCGGCGCAGCGGTTTGAACAGGAAGTGGTTGAGAACCAGCGTCAGCGCGATGACCGCGGTGGCAACGGACAGGATCGTCGGAAGGTGAGGGAAGTTCTCCATAGCGGATCAGGTCGTGGTCGGCGTGGGGGGTTGGAACCGCACGGGAGGTAACGAGGCCGAGTGGGCTGAAACGTAGAAGCAGATGACGCCGGTAGGTCCGGTTTTCGCGACGCGCTTTCCCGGTGGTGGGCTTCGACGATGCACCTTCAAACCGACGAGAGCCTGGGTGAGCCGATCGACGATCTGCGCCCGAATCGCCGAATCATCGCGGGATTCTAACAGCCTCCGCAAAGACTCGGCAAGCAAACCGAAGGCCCCGTAGTGCGTCAGACTCACTCACTGTCGAAGGTCCGGTAGCACGTCGCGTTGATCCCCTACCGAAGACCGGCCGGCGATCGCAGGTGAAACGACCGCTCCCTGGCGTCCCCGGCGCTGATTGCGCCCGCCCCGCAGGGTGACCGCAAGTCCCTGCGTGCCGTGGGGGGACGGTTGGCGCAGCGCAGCACCGCCCGCACCGGAGATGCGGAAAGCCTCAGATACAGCT
>CBDUAS010000127.1:0-8257 GCA_965365185.1 uncultured bacterium
GACTACGCCGTAGCTCTCGATCGTTTCCGCCGGGCGGCCGCTGAGGATCCCGCCAGCCACGTAGCGGCGCTGGGAGAGGCGCGCGCCCTCCACCAGCTGGACGACTTCGATGCGGCGCTGCAGCGGTATCGAGTAGCTCTGGAACTGGCGCCGAACGATCCGTTGACGTGGGAGAAGTACGTCCAGGCGCTGCACGAGGGCGGTGTGTCGGCTGGAAACGGCGGCCGCCTGGCTGAAGTGCTGGAGATCGCTGTGCCGGCGTTGACCGCGGCTCCCGACGGCGTCGAGATCTACCGACATGTGCTCGAAGCCGCGGCCGAGCTGAGCCGTATCGACGACTACGTGTCGATTCTGGAACGCGTCGTGGCGGAGAATCCGAGGCAAGCAGTGCCAGAGATCGAGCTGGTGAAGGCGCGCATCGAGAACGCACGCCGCCAGCGCAGCTCTGCGATGGCAGCCGACGACGCCGCCGCCTCAGCAGCCGCGCAAGACCGGCTCGAGTCTCTGGAGACAGCCCTGCGGGAGAGCCTGGAGACGGCGGCGCGGGAGGGCGACGCCACCTCCCCGGCGGCTCGTTACCGCCTGGCAGTCGGATACCGACTGTTGGGGCTGGCGCAACCGGCCGACGAGTGGCTCGCGACGCTGGAGGAGTCGGCGCCGGGCCGCGCCATGGCGGCGCCGATGCGCTACGAGCAGTTCTTGAGAGAGTGGGTCCGCAGCTTCGATGCCGAGGCCGAGGCCCGCGTCGCCCTTGCCGAGCCCTGGCTGCGACGCTTCGCACCGGAGTGGACGAACAACGGCGAGCGATACCGGGCGATCCGGGGCATGCAGTTCGACGTCATGGTGTCGGCGGCGCGCCAGGCGCTCGCCGCCGAGAGCGACCCGGCAACGACTCCCGAGGAAGTGGGCGACGACGTCGCAGTCGGCGAGGAGGAGGCAGAACGGCTGACCCGCGTCGGGCGGGAGCTGGCACGCATCGACGCCGGCCGCGGCGCGACGCGCTTCGTCGAAACGGTCAGTGTCCTGGCCCGCATCCCGTCGCACTACGTGGCCGCGGTGCGCGTCGCCGAAGACGGTATCGATGCCCTGAGGGCAGGCCGGCCCGGACTCGTTTCCGCCCGCACGTCCGCGGAAGATCGGGAGGAGGTCGAGCTGCGCTACATCGCTGTGCTCATGCAGTTGAAGGGTCAGGCACTGCACAACCTGGGGCGCTCCGAGGAAGCGGAGAACGCGCTGCGCGAGGCGATCGCCCTCTATCCGGTTTCCGCCAGCTACGCGGTGCTCGGCGGCCTGCTGCTCGATCAGGAAAGGGCGGCAGAGGCTTTCGATCTGTTCGTCGGCGCCCTGGCGCGGGGGTTTTCGCCGGCCGAGGCCGCCCTCGAGCAGGAGACCAGAGCTTCGGCGCTGGAGGCCGCGGCAGCCATCGGTGCCTCGGCGGAAGTGATCGATCAGGCGATCGCCTTCGCCGCCGAGATGGTGGCCGAGGAGCGCGCCCGGGAGATCGTCGCCGATCCGCTGGACCAGCCGGCGCCGGACTTCGAGCTTGCCGACCTCGGTGGGCGAGTTTGGCGCCTGTCGGAGCTCGTCGGCAACGTCGTCGTGCTCAACTTCTGGGCCACCTGGTGCGGCCCGTGCATTGCGGAGATGCCTTACTATCAGGGCCTGGTCGATGAGTACGAGAACGTTGAAGACGTCGTCTTTCTGGCCATCTCGACCGACGCCGATGCGGCCGTGTTGGCACCGTTTCTGAGCGACAACGGGTACGATTTCCGGGTGCTGCACGACGACGGGGCGGCCGACGATTTCGGCATCAGCGGCGTGCCGGCGAGCTTCCTCATCGGTAGAGACGGCCTCATCAAGTACCGCACATCCGGTTTTCCGGGTCCTCAGCGCTACCTGCGTGAGATGCGCCTGCGCATCGATGCGCTATGGGACACTGACCGTTAGCCGGCGGAGTGGATACGCCATGAATGATCTCGAGCGCTGCGTCGACTTCCTCCAGCGCCTGATTCGGACCGAGGGGCTTCCGGGTGACGAGGGCGACACGGCGGCCCTCGTCCACGCCGAGATGACCGAGCTCGGCTTCAGCGACGTACATCACGACGAGGCGGGAAACGTCCTCGGCAGGGTGCCCGGGCGCGGCGCAGCACCCTCGATGATGTTCCATACGCACCTCGACCACGTCGATGTGGGAGAGCACGCCGCCTGGCCCCATCCACCCTTCGGCGGGGAGATTCACGACGGCCGGGTCTGGGGCCGCGGGGCGGTCGATATCAAGGGTCCGCTCGCCTGTCAGGTGTACGGCGCTGCCCGCCTGATTCGCGACGGCTTCACGCCGGCCGGCGACGTCTGGGTCACCGCAACCGTGCAGGAAGAGGTCGGCGGGCTCGGAGCCCGGCACATGGCCGGCTACATCGAGACGCCCCTGGTCGTCATCGGTGAGCCGAGCCGCTGCGAGCTGCGACGCGGCCACCGTGGTCGCACCGAGCTCGTCGCCCACGCGGTCGGCAGGAGCGTGCACGCCAGCGTCCCCCGGCAGGGCGTGAACGCGCTGGATCCTGTCGCCCGGCTGATCGCCTCGATCGGTGAGCTGGAGATGCAGTCCGACCCCGACCTCGGTACCTCCACGTGCGTTCCGTCGCTGATTCGCACCGACCAGACCAGTGCCAACGTGGTCCCAGGCGAGGTCTGGCTGACGCTCGATTGGCGCAACGTTCCTGGCGAGAGCGGGCAAGACGCCCAGGCGAAGCTGCAGGAGATCGCCGACCGAGCGCTCGCGGCCTCGCGCGAGGCGCTGGCCGTCGACAATGACTCCGCCGCGCCTTCACTCGAGGTGGGCATTCCCTCGGTCGAACGCACGAGCTACTCCGGCCTGACGATGAACTGCCCGGCGGACAACCCGGCGTTTATCGTGCGCGCCGACCACCCGGCGCTGGCCGCGGCGAAGCAGGCGCTGGACGGGGCGCTGGGCGAGGACGTTCCGGTAGGCGTCTGGCAGTTCGCCACCGACGGCGGTCATTTCGCCCAGGCCGGCATGACCTGCATCGGGTTCGGGCCCGGCGACGACCTGTTGGCCCACACCGTCGACGAGTCGATCACCATCGAAGACCTGAAGAAGGGCCTCGCCGGAAACGATGCGCTGGCGCGCGCGCTCGATGCGCACCTGGCGATGTGAGGCGACCGATCCGACGCCGCCGCGAATCGTGTCGCCTTCAGCTACCCGCCGCGGCGAGAAATCGCTTCGCCATCAGCGGTCCGACGCCGGCGTCCTCGTGCTTGAAAAAGACGAAGGCGTCCGTCCATTCCTGCGCCGTTAGCCGTTCCGCCCAGGCGCCGGTCTGCTCCTCGGAGTAGTCGGTCTTTCGCAACCGCAGGTACCCCCAGGGCGCCGTAACGACGATCTCGGCGTCCTCGTCGTCGGTGTCGGCGATCACCAGCGCTGCGCCGTGATCGCTCAGCGCGTCGTGCACGGTGCCGTCATGCCAGCTCGGGTGGCGAAACTCGAAAGCGCAGCGAAGGTCGCGGGGCAGGGTGCCGAGGAAGCTCTTCAGTCGCTCGATGTCGGCCTTGAAGTTCGGCGGTAGCTGGAACAGCAGCACGCCGAGCCGATCGCCGAGCGCCCCGGCGCCGGCGAGCAGGTAATCGAGGACTTCATCGGTGTCCTCGAGCCGCTTGAAGTGCGTGATCCGCCGCGACGCCTTGACGGAGAAGCGAAACCCGGCCGGCACCTGCGCCGCCCAGTTCTCGAATACCTCCCGCCTGGGCATGCGATAGAACGTGTTGTTGATCTCCACGGCCGGGAGTTGCGTGCCGTAGTACTGCAGCATCTGCTTGTCGGGCAGCTTCTCCGGGTAGAAGGCGCCCTTCCAGCCCTTGTAACTGAAGCCGCTGGTGCCGACGTAGAGGTTCATTCAGCTCACCACGAACACGCGCACGTGCTCCTCGTCCATCGGCTCGGTGAGGAGTGAGACGACGACCAGCGCGATCACGTTGGCCACCAGACCGAAGATGCCGGGATCGATCTGTTGCCACTGCAGCGCCGGAAACTCGTGCCAGATGACAGCGACCGCGCAGCCGGCGAGCAAGCCGGAGATGACGCCGGGACGCGTCGCGCGGGGCCAAAAGAACGCCGCCAGCAGCAGCGGGAAGAACTGCGACAAGAAGCCGTACGAGTAGAGCAGCAAACCGACCAGCGAGTAGTCGGAAAACACGGCGAAGTAGTACGCCACGCCAGCGATCGCGACGACGAGGAAGCGAATCAGCCGGCGTTCGGCGACGTCGGTGAGGTCGGGCCGGAAGTAGACCTTGTACAGATCGTTCACCAGGATCGAGCCGGCGGCGTGCACCAGAGCGTCACCGGTCGACATCGAAGCGGCCAAGGCCCCGGCGCAGAACAGGCCCACGACCACGGCGGGCAGGCCCAGCGACGTGACGATGGTCGGCAAGATGGCGTCGGTCGGCTCGACGCCCGGGAAGCGTAGGATGCCGGAAAAACCGATGAACATGATCGGCACCAGGAAGATCATGAACGTCGGGTACCACACCACGGTTTTCTTCAACGTTCGCACGTCCCGCGCCGTGTAGATCTTCATGAAGTAGTGCGGCCAGAGGCTGAAGCCGAAGACCGAGATGGCGATCGCGCTGCTGTAGCCGCCCCAGGTCCACGGCGCTCCGCTGCCGTCCAGCCCGGGAGCGGTGAGCATTTCCGGAACCGCCTCGGCCAGCGCCTCGAACATCGGCCCGACACCGCCGTACAGCAGGCGCGGCAGGTAAAGCCCGAGCCCCCAGGCCAGCGCCATCATGAAGATGCCCTGGAACGTGTTGGTCCAGCCCACGCCCATGACACCGCTGTAGTAGACGTAAACGAGAACCACGCCATAGGCGATGGCGGCTCCGGCCGCGGGCGGGATGCGCCCCTCGGTGACCACGTCGAAGACGTAGCCGGCGCCCTCCATCTGCAGGATCAAATAGGGCAAGAAACAGACCAGGCTGATGATCGCCATCAGCGCCGACAACGCCGGGCTGTCGAACCGGTGGGCGAACAGCTCGGCCTGGGTGACATAGCCGAACTTCCGACCCAGCGCCGCCACCCGCGGGCCGAAGAAGTACCACGGCGCCAGACCGACGGTGCCGTAGGAAAGAATGTAAAAGGCTGCCGCTCCGCGCGAATAGGCCCAGCCCGGCCCGCCCAGAAAGGCGAACGCCGAGAAGATGGACGCCCCCATGATGAAATACATCACCAGGAACCCGAAGGCTCGGTCGGCGGCGACGTAGCCCACCGTCGAGGCCGACGCCCGGCGGCCCGAGAGCACACCGACGAGCAGCGAGACGAGCAGGTATCCGAGCGTAACGGCGGTGACGACGAGCCAGGTCGGCATCAAGATCGGCCGGCGGGATGGCTTCCTCGATGAGCCCCGAGGCGTCCGACGCGTCGCTCCTGCTCTCGACGGCTGCTCATTCGAGCTTCCCTCGCCGGTCTTCCCACCTGTACAGCGCCAGCATGGCAAGGAAACAGACCAAGACCAGGGCGACCAGATAGAAGAGCGAGAACGGAACGCCGAAAATGAGCGGGCGGATGCGATTGAACAGCACGTACACCGGCCACATCGTGGCCAAAAAGGCGCCGACGAAGACCAGCGTCACGGCGCCGTAGACGAGTCGCTCGCCGGCGCTCAAAGCGGACGAGAAGACGCGCGGCCTGTTGCCCATTGAGTCCTCGCTATCGGTGGCGCACCGGCGGCGGCTGTCGCCGGCCGCATGCGGGGGGCCCACACGGCTCGCTAGCGTATCAGCGCTTGCCCCAACTTTGCACCGCCAGCAGAACCAGGGTGAACGCGACCAAGGGGATGACGAACGCCGCCATGATCCAGCTAAACCCGGCCAGCGCGGCATGCTCGGTGGCCTGCATCACCAGGTAGACCATGTACCCGGCGTAGAGCGTAATGAACAGGGCGCCGTTCCAGCGGTCGATCACGTAGCCGGCAAAGAAGACTGGCAGGCAGGCGATGGCGACCGCGATCATGATGGGGATGTCGAGGCTCAAGGCCGCGTTCGCAACCGGCACCCCGCCACCGGCGACCATGCCCGTGACGCCGAGGACGGCCAGAATATTGAAAATGTTGCTACCGACGGCGTTGCCGACGGCGATGTCGCGCTCTCCTCGTGCTCCGGCGACGGCGGACGTCGCCAGTTCCGGTAGAGAGGTGCCCAACGCCACGATCGTCAGCCCGATAATCAGCTCGTCGAACCCCAGCGCAACGGCGATGGCCGACGCACCTTCGACGAGCCAGTCCGATCCCTTGATCAGCAGGTAGAGCCCGCCCGAGACCATGAGCCCGTTGACGGCGTAAACCTTCCACCGCTCCGACCGGCGTGCCGGGATCTCGGCCGCGGTGAGCTCGTAGTGCTGTGCCAACGCCTTTTTCGATTTTCGCGACGCGCGAATGGTCCACACGGTGTAGGTGACCAGCAACGAGACGAAGATGACGCCATCGAAGCGGCCCAGCTTGCCGTCCAGTGCCAGAAGCAAGGTCAGGATCGAGGCGCCGATCATTACCGGAACATCGAGCCGCACCAATCGGTGCGACACCTTCAGCGGCACGAGCAGCGCGGCGAAGCCCAGAATGAGAAGCACGTTGGCGATGTTGCTGCCGACAACGTTGCCGATGGTGAGGTCCGGGCTCCCGGCGAGCGCCGCCTTCACGCCCACAGCCAGCTCCGGCGACCCGGTCCCCCAGGCCACGACCGTGAGCCCGATTACCAGCGGGGAGATTCCCAGCGCCACGGCGAGGCGTGATGCACCGCGCACCAGCAGCTCGGCACCGACGAGTAGAAGGATCAGGCCGAGGACAAAAAGAGCCAGGACGGTCAGGCTCAATGCGGCGCCGGAGTCGGCGCACCGGCCAGTTCGACCAGCTTTGCGGCCGCCTGGTCAGCGTCCCATGCGGTTCCACTCAGGATCTCGTGCAGGGAACCGTCAGGAAGCAGGAACATGCTGTACATGGCGTGGTCGAAGTTGCCGTCCTCCGTCTGCTCGTACCACAGCCCGTAGGACGAGGCGATGCGCTGGATGTCTTCCTCGGCGCCGGTCAGCAGATCCCAGAAGCCGGCATCGACGTCCCACAGGCGAGCGTACTCGCCCAGCACCGCGGGCGTGTCGTAAGCGGGGTCGAAGGTCACCGTGATCAGTCGCACACGGGAACGATCTTGCGCCGAAAGGGCATTCTGTACCTCCTGGAAGCGCAGCATCGTCGCCGGGCACATCTCGGGCATGGGGCAGCGCGTGTAGATGAACGACATGAGCGCCGGCTTGCCGCGCAGCCCGACGAACGATACGGCCTCGTCGTTCTGATTGCGCAGCTCGATGCCAGACAGGTCCGGGGCAGGAATCAGCACCGCAGGCGCCTCTGCGGCTGTTTCCGCTCCGGTAGATTCGTCGACCGGTTGCCGTGTGTCGGGCGCCGAGCAGCCCGAAAACGCGACGACCGACAGCAGGGCGAGTGCAAGGGCCGGAAGGCCTCGCCGGATGACCGATCTCCGTGACCGGCGGCGCGTCATCATCGTTGCTCTCCTTCACCCTCCGTCGGGGGTGGCGCATGCCAGAAGGGGGTGTCGGTCGGCGCCTCGCCAGCCACATCGCCGGAAAAGAGCGCCGCGTTGAACAGTACGCGAAATGTGCCGAAGGGCTGCCCACGCCATTGCGGCCGGAAACCGATGAGGACGACGTGGCCGTCACCATGACGCACGTCGAGGGCGGCGGCGTAGCCTTGCAGGTGCTCTTCGCCGAGCAGGTAGCCCGATACCAGCGGCGTTCCGGCGCGCGGGTACTTGGCCAGCGCCGCTCCTTCGAAATCGTCCTCCACGGTGAACACCGGGCTGCGGGCGAAGAACACGTCGGCACGCGCGGGCATACCGGACATCACGGGGTGGGCCGGATCGGTGACCACCTGGAGAACGGACCCGCTGCTGAAGAACTCGCTCCTGCCGACGTCGGCGACGACATTGCGGACCGGCAAGCCGAGCTGCTCGATGGCGAATTCGCTGCTCGAGTTCAGGCAAACAAGGGTGCCGCCGGAGCGCACGAACGCATCGAGCTCACGCACGCCCTGCTCGCCGATACCGCCGGCATAGCGCGCCGGGACCGACCCCTCCGCCAGGCCTCGGACGATTTGCCGGCCACTGTAATCGGCCATCAGAATGACATCGATTCGCTGGCGCAGCGAGCCGGCGTGGAAGTCGTGGTTGCGCAGACTGATGA
>CBDUAS010000128.1:0-8252 GCA_965365185.1 uncultured bacterium
GACGTCGCCCTCGCTCGCCGTTCCGGACGGGATCCGGCAGGCCGCGCAGGACCTGGTCTGGGAGATCGCGGACTGGCGGCTGGTCACGTACCTGCGTCGCCCGACCGTGGGCCGCATGGCGGACCGCATCGGGCGCCCGCTGTGGGTCATCGACCTGCGTGCCTTCATCGGCAAGACCGTCCCCGAGCTGCAGCGTGGTCAACGCCCGGTATGTTCTGCCTGCGGGTTGGTGAAGCGCTACTTCATGAACCGGGTAGCGTTCGAAGGCGGCTACGACTGCATCGCCACGGGCCACAACCTGGACGATGAGGTGGCGGCGTTGTTCGGCAACGTGTTGACCTGGGACGTGGGCTTCCTGGCGCGCAAGGCGCCGGTTTCGGAGCAGCGCGGCGATCGCCTGATGCGGAAGGTGAAGCCTCTCTGCTATTTCACCGAGCGCGAGACGGCGATGTTCGCGATGCTCAAATCCATTCCGTACATCCACCAGGAGTGCCCCAATTCCGTCGGTGCAACCACCATCTCCTACAAGGATCTGATCAATCAGCTCGAGAGCCAGGCGCCGGGCAGCAAGCGACGTTTCTACGACGGGTTCCTGCAGCGGCGCTCGCTGTTTCAGGTCGAGGAAGAAGAGTTGCAGATGGACTATTGCGAGCGCTGCGGCATGCCCTCGCCGTTGCGGCAGTGCGGCTTCTGCCGGATGGTCGGCGACGCACCGATCACCCGCTACGGGGCCTTGGAGGCGGCACGGCCGCCGGGCGCGCCGAGTACCCCAGCCGCGCCGATGGACGTCCGTTGAACAAATGAAGCTCGAAGGGGCGGACAACGCGTTGGAAGTACTGCGGCGCATCGAAGAGGCCTATCCCGATGCCCGTGTGGAACTTCATTACTCCAATCCCCTCGAGCTTCTGGTGGCGACGATCTTGTCGGCCCAATGCACCGACAAGCGCGTCAACGAAGTCACCAAAACGCTGTTCATCGATTACCCGAACGCTGCGGCGTACGCGGAGGCGGAGACCGAGATACTGGAGGAGGCCGTGCGACCGACGGGCTTCTTTCGCCAAAAGGCGAAGCACCTGAAAGCCTGTTGTTCCGACCTGGTTGAACGGTTCGACGGCGTGGTTCCCTCGACCATGCACGAGCTCACCTCGCTTGCCGGGGTAGGGCGCAAGACCGCAAGCGTGTTGCTGGCGGTGGCTTTCGACACGCCGGCCATCGCCGTCGACACGCACTGTCGCCGCGTGAGCCAGCGCCTCGGGCTGACTGCCGAGACCGAACCGGACAAGGTCGAGGCCGACCTCAAAGAGCTGTTTCCCGAGGAGAGCTGGGCGGCGATATCTCGCCTGTTCATCTGGCACGGGCGCTACACTTGCAAGGCTCGGCGCCCACTCTGTGCCGCCTGCGTGCTGCCGGATCTGTGCCCCTGGTATCAGGACGCCGGCGCCTGAAGAGTCCGTTGCGTACCGTAAAAATTTACGGTACAATTCGGGCTACTGGAAACAGATTCCTTCCTTCCCGCCGTCGGGCCCCTTCTCGTGACTGAGCTTACGGAAAAACAACGGGCAATCTACGAGTTCATCGTCGATTGCGTCTACCGCAGGGGACTGCCGCCGAGCCTCAGCGAGATCGCAGAGGCCTTCGACCTGGCATCGGTGTCGGGCGTCGCCGACCACCTCCGGGCACTGGAGCGCAAGGGCTACATTCGTCGCCGGCGCGGCGTCTCGCGTGGGATCGAGCTCGCCGACGTCTCGCAGCGCCGAGCCGGGCCGGCAAGTGCCGTGAAGGTGCCGGTCATCGGCTCGTTGTCGGCACGCCGACGTCTGCAAAGGAGCGCCGCGCCGCGCCGCCATCTGATGTTCGATGGAAGGGTGGCGAGACAGGGGGCGGTCGCTGTGCGGGCGAACGTCGACGGCCTCGAGGCCCACGGCATCCTGAGCGGTGATTACCTCATCGTCGTCCGGGAGGCGGCACCGCGTCCGGGAGAGCTGGCGTTGGCCGAGCTGAGCCGGGCGACCGCGATCGTCGAGATGCTGCCCGGCCGTCGCGGCGTTCGCCGGGTGGATGATGACGTGGAGTTGGGCGAGGGCTTCGAGCTTCTCGGGAAGGTCGTGGCTGTCCTGCGCTCGATGAGCCCGGCAACAGGGAAGAACACGACAACGAAAAGAAAGAGCACCCGATGATTCGATTCGACAGATTCACCGTCAAGGCGCAGGAGGCCGTGCAGCGGGCGCAGCAACTGGCCCAATCGATGCAACACCAGGGCATGGACGGCACCCACCTCTTGATTGCCCTGCTGGAACAGCGGGAGGGCGTGGTACGCAACGTCATCGAGCGGCTCGGAGGCAGCCCGGACGCCATCATCGCGGCGGCACAGGAGGTTTTGGGCAAGCGCCCCCGAGTCGAGGGAGACGCCGCCGTCGAGGTCTACCTGGATGCCGATGCGAAGAAAGCCCTCGATCTCGCCCAGGAGGAGGCCGACAAGCTGCAAGACAAGTACGTCTCCACCGAGCACATTCTGCTCGGGCTGATGGGAGCCGGAGGCGTGGCGGCGGACCTCCTGCGGCAGGCCGGTATCGAGCGGGATCCGGTGTTCGCCGCCCTGCAGCAGGTGCGCGGCAGCATGCGGGTTACCGACCAGAACCCCGAGGACAAGTACAACGCCACCGAGCAATATGGAATCGACCTCACCGAGATGGCCCGCCGGGGGAAGCTCGACCCGGTCATCGGTCGCGACGACGAGATCCGTCGCGTCGTCCAGGTCCTTTCACGCCGCACAAAGAACAACCCGGTGCTTCTGGGTGAGCCCGGGGTGGGCAAGACGGCGATCGTCGAAGGGCTGGCACAGCGGATCATCGATGGCGACGTGCCCGAGAGCCTGAAGAACCGTCGTGTCGTGAGCATGGACATCGGCTCGATGCTGGCCGGCGCCAAATACCGGGGCGAGTTCGAAGATCGGCTGAAGGCGTTTCTGCGCGAGATTCAGGAAGATACGGACGTCATCCTCTTCATCGACGAGCTGCACACGGTCGTCGGCGCCGGCGCCGCGGAGGGAGCCGTGGACGCAGCAAACATGCTCAAGCCGCCGCTGGCGCGCGGCGAGCTGCACGCCGTGGGGGCGACGACGCTCACCGAGTATCGCAAGCACATCGAAAAGGACCCGGCTTTGGAGCGTCGCTTCCAACCCGTCATGGTGGGTGAGCCCTCCGTGGAGGAGACGATCTCGATCCTGCGTGGCTTGAAGGAACGCTACGAGGTGCACCACGGCGTGCGGGTGAAGGACAGCGCCCTGGTGGCCGCTGCGACGCTGTCGGCGCGCTACATCGCCGATCGGTTCATGCCCGACAAGGCCATCGATCTGGTCGACGAGGCAGCGTCTCATCTACGCATGGAAATCGACAGTCTTCCCAAGGCCCTCGACGAGCTCGAGCGGCGCAAGCGGCGGCTGGAGATCGAGCGTCAGGCGCTGCAAAAGGAGAAGGACCGCGAGTCACGGGAACGGCTGAAGAAGATCGAAGAGGAGCTGGCGGAGATCAGCGCGGCGTACGAGGAGCAGATGCAGCATTGGAAGGCCGAAAAGGGCCAGGTCGCCGCCATTCAGAACCTCAAGCGCGAAATCGAAGACGCCCGCACGGGAGCGGATCGGGCAGAGCGGGAAGGCGACCTGCAGCGTGCCGCCGAGCTGCGCTACGGCGTCATCCGCGACCGGGAGGCGGCCCTCGAGACGGCCCGCAAACAGCTCGAAGAGGTCCAGAGCGGCGGCCGCGCGATGCTCAAGGAGGAGGTCGATGCCGACGATATCGCCGCGGTGGTATCGAACTGGACGGGGATTCCCGTCAGCCGCCTGATGGAGGGCGAAACGCAGAAGCTGCTACACATGGAGGAGCGTCTGCACGGCCGAGTCATCGGCCAGGACGAGGCCGTCGCCGCGGTCTCCAACGCCGTACGTCGCGCCCGCGCTGGCCTGCAGCCCGAACACCGCCCGTACGGTTCGTTTTTCTTCCTCGGCCCGACCGGCGTAGGCAAGACCGAGCTCGCCAAGGCCCTGGCACAATTCCTGTTCGACAGCGAGGACGCACTCGTCCGCATCGACATGACCGAGTACATGGAGCGTCACGCCGTCGCCCGGCTGATCGGTGCGCCCCCCGGATATGTCGGCCACGACGAGGGCGGCTTTCTTACCGAGCGCGTGCGCCGCAAACCGTACTCGGTCATCCTGTTCGACGAGACCGAGAAGGCGCACCCGGACGTCTTCAACATACTTCTGCAGATCCTCGACGACGGAAGGCTCACGGACGGCAAGGGTCGCACGGTCGACTTCTCCAACACCGTGGTCATCATGACCTCGAATGTCGGTAGCCAGCATCTGCAGCGCTCGGGGGACCTGGGTGAAGACCGGGCGCGCGAGCTGGTGTTCGCCGAGCTGCGTGACACCTTCCGGCCTGAGTTCCTGAACCGCATCGACGAGATCATCCTGTTCCACCCGCTGAGTCCCGAGCAGATCGTCCGGATCGTGGCATTGCAGATCGACGATCTGAACGAGCGCCTCGCGACACGCGGCATCCATCTGCAGGTGACGGATGAGGCGACGAGGTTCATCTCCGACCGCGGTTACGATCCGGCGTACGGCGCTCGTCCGTTGAAACGGGTCATCCAGCGGCTGGTCGAGAACCCGCTGGCGCAGGACATCTTGTCCGGCGAGTTCGACGAGGGCGACGTGATCCGCGGCGACGTGGACGCGACCGATTCGGTGCTTGTCTTTCGCGCGGTCGGTGATCCGACGGGTACGCCCGTCGAGGTCGAGGCCGGGAGCTGATCGCCCATGCCGCCGACCGAGCGCAAGGACTACTACAAGGTCCTCGGCGTCTCTGCGGACGCCTCCGAAGACGACATCAAGCGTGCGTACCGCAAGCTGGCGCGCAAGCACCACCCGGACGTGAATCCCGGTGATGCAGAGGCGGAGGAGCGTTTCAAGGAGATCGCCGAGGCTTACCACGTCCTCGGCGACGGCGAGCGTCGGGCCGCCTACGACCGGGGCCCGGAACAGTTTGCCCAGGAGTTCGACTTGAGCGAATTCTTCCAGCAGTTCGGGCAAGGGTTCGGTGGTCATGGTGCGCGCGGTGGGGTGCATTTCGATGTCGGCGGCATGGGGGACATCTTCGATATCTTCGGCGGCGCGGGCGGCGCTCGGGGCCGGCCCGGCAGCACCGGGGGCTGGACGCCGACGCAAGCGGGTCGCGACGTCGAGGTCACCGTGCCCCTGAGCTTCGAGGAGGCGATCCACGGCGTCGAGCGCACGGTTCGCTACGGCCGGCCGACCGCCGGCGGCGGCAGCGAGACTGCTTCCAGCAAGGTTCGCATCCCCGCGGGCATCGAGGACGGCAAGCGTATCCGCGTGCGCGGGCGCGGCGAGCCGGGGCAGGGGGGGGCGCCCGCGGGCGACCTTTTCCTGCGCGTGAAGGTCCAGCCCCACCCCACCTTTTCCCGCGAAGGCGCCGACCTCCGCGTCGGTCTTCCGGTGACGGTGTACGAGGCCGGTCTGGGCGGTACTATTCGGGTTCCCACACTGGACGGCACGACGAGCATCAGGCTGCCCGCGGGCACCCGCAACGGTCAGGTGATTCGCCTGACCGGAAAGGGCGCTCCGAAACCGAAGAACGAAGGCCAAAGAGGTGACCTCTACGTCACCGTACGCATCGAGCTTCCGGAGAATCTGAGTGAGCGCGCCAAGGAGCTGCTCGCCGCGTTTGCCGAGGAGTCTCCGTACGATCCGCGCCGGCGGATGGACTAGGAACCGAGGACCCAACCATGTCTGAACTGCGAGATGCGAATCTCGCCGAGCTTGTCGGTGAGATCGTGGACGTGGAGGGCGCTGTCGTCGACCTTCCCGAGGAACTTGCGGTCCTGCCGTTGCGCGGTGCCGTGTTGTTTCCCGGCATCGTCATGCCTCTGCTGGTCGCACAGCCCTCATCGGTGCAGCTCATCGAGTCGGTGCGCGCTGCCCCCCGGATCTTTGCCGCCGTTGCCCTTCAGCCCGAAGCCGGTGAACGACCGGATGCGCAAGACCTCTTCGGCCGGGGGACGCTCGCCCGGATCCTGAAGATACTCGAGCTGCCGAACGGAAAGCTCAACGTCATCGTTCAGGGCCTGAGTCGGGTCGACGTACGGACCATCGAGAGCACGACGCCTCATTTTGTCGCCCGCATCGACCCGGTGCCGGCTCGACCATCGCCCAGCGGCGTCGAGATCGACGCCCTGGTGCTCAGCCTGCAGCGGCTGGTGCAGCAAATCGTCAAGTTGCCGAGCAATCTTCCCCCGGAAGTGCAGGCGCTCGCCAGCGCCGCGAGCGATCCCGCCAGCCGCGCCGATCTGGTGTCAGCCCATCTCAACCTCGCCGTCGACGAGAAGCAGGAATTGCTGGAGACCGACGCCGTCGAATCTCGGCTGAAGATGGTGGTCAGCCATTTGGCCCGCCAAGTGAAGATCTTCGAGCTGTCGCAGAAGATCGAAACGGAGGTGCAGGACGAGATCGACAAATCGCAGCGGGAGTTCTACTTGCGAGAACGGCTGCGAGCGATCCGCCGAGAGCTCGGGGAAGACGACGAAGGCCTTGCGGAGGTCGAGGATCTGCTCCGGCGCATCGAGGAAGCGAAGATGCCCGAAGAGGTCGACAAGGTGGCCCGGCAAGAGGTCGAACGCCTGGCGCGGATGTCGCCGGCGGCAGCCGAGTACAACGTCGTCCGGACGTACGTCGACTGGCTTCTGGACGTACCGTGGGGCAGCGCAACGGAGGACAGTCTCGACCTCTCACAGGCCGAGACCATCCTCGACGAAGACCACTACGATCTCGAGAAGGTCAAGAAGCGGATCCTCGAGTATCTCGCGGTGCGCAAGCTCAAGCCTGACATGAAGGGGCCCATCCTCTGCTTCATCGGCCCCCCCGGGGTAGGCAAGACCTCGCTCGGGAAGTCCATCGCCCGGGCGCTCGGGCGCGAGTTCGCTCGCGTGTCGCTCGGCGGGATTCACGACGAGGCCGAGATCCGCGGCCATCGACGGACCTACGTCGGCGCTCTTCCCGGGCGCATCGTGCAAGGACTCAAGCGCGCCGGAACGATGAACCCGGTCTTCATGCTCGACGAGATCGACAAGCTGGGCAACGATTTCCGCGGCGACCCTTCGTCGGCGCTGCTCGAAGTTCTCGATCCGGAGCAGAACAACGCTTTCTCGGATCACTATCTGGAGGTACCCGTCGATCTTTCCCGGGTCCTGTTCATTGCCACGGGCAACGTCCCGGAGCAGATCCCTGACGCGCTCTTCGACCGCATGGAGATCCTGGAATTGCCCGGATACACCGCCGAGGAAAAGATCCTCATCGCACAGCGCTTTCTGGTTCCGCGGCAACTCGATGAGCATGGCTTGCAGCGCGAACGATTGTGCTTCGAGGACGAGGCCATCGGTGCCATCGTACGCAGCTACACCGAGGAGGCGGGCGTCCGCGGCCTGGAGCGTCGCATCGCGGCGATCTGCAGGGCTGTCGCCCGCCGCGTCGCCGAGCACGTCGATGCGGCGGGGACGTCCCCGGATGCAGGGCAGGGAGAGCCGCAGGCGGTAACTGCGGATTCGCTGCACGGTTTTCTCGGCCCCGTCAAGTACTTCAACGATGTCGCCGAGCGCACCGCCATCCCCGGGGTCGCCACCGGGCTTGCCTGGACTCCCGCCGGCGGCGACATCCTGTTCGTCGAAGCGACGCGGATGCAGGGCAAAGGGAAGCTGACACTCACCGGTCAGCTCGGCGACGTCATGAAGGAGTCCGCTCAGGCGGCCCTGTCCTACCTGCGCAGTCGCGCGCGGGAACTCGGTATCGAGAGCACCGACTTCGAAACGACGGATCTCCACGTTCACGTTCCGGCCGGCGCCGTGCCGAAAGACGGGCCGTCGGCAGGTGTGACCATGCTGGTGGCTCTTGCCTCGCTTTTGAGCGAGCGACCCGTACGCTCCGACCTGGCGCTCAGCGGCGAAATCACGCTGCGCGGCCTGGTGCTGCCCGTCGGCGGAATCAAGAACAAGGTGTTGGCGGCGAGACGCGCGGGGCTGCGGCGCATTGTTCTGCCGGCGAAGAACGAAAAGGACCTGGAGGAGGTTCCGGAGCATGCCTTGAGTGGTCTCGAGTTCGACTTCGTCAGCGAGATCGACGAGGTGCTCGAGATTGCGCTCGCGGACAGCGGCGACGACGAGGCGGCAGCGTCGGCACGGCGGTC
>CBDUAS010000129.1:0-8241 GCA_965365185.1 uncultured bacterium
CGTCCTCCAGGCGCTGAGCGGGCTGGTAGCCATGCTCGTAATGCATCATCAGCACGTCGGGGTTGCTGCGCGAAACCGCCATGCCGATCTTGCCGGAGGCGCCTTCGGGAAGCCCCTCGGTGAGCTGCGTGAAGCTGCGGCCGCCGTCGGTGGTCTTGAAGATACCGCCGAGCTCGCCGCCGGAATCGAGCCGGTAGGGGGTGCGCTCACGCTGCCAGAAGGCCACCCAAATCGTGTCCGGATCGTCCGGGTGCATGACCGCTTCGACAGCCCCGGTCCGATCGTGGTCCGGCAAGCCGTTGGTCAGCTTTTCCCAAGTGGCACCGCCGTCCGTGGTCTTGAAGAACCCGCGCTCACTCGGCCCCCAGATATTGCCCAACGCGGCGACGTAGACGATGTCCGGATCGGTCGGGTGGGTCAGCACCGTGCCGATGGTGAGCGTCTCCTCGAGACCCATGTTGGTGAACGTGACGCCGCCGTCGGTCGACTTGTAGACGCCGTCACCCCAGGCAGCGCTGTTCCGACCGCATTCCTCGCCGGTGCCCACCCAGATGATGTTCGGATCGCCCTCGAAGATGGCCACGTCGCCGATCGAGGCGGAGCCGTAGTCATCGAAGATCGGGGCCCACGTGTTGCCGGCGTTGACCGACTTGAAGACGCCGCCGGAAGCGGTGCCGACGACCACGTGGGCGAAATTGTCGTCGAGGGCGTCGATCGCCGAGATGCGGCCCTTCTGGTTGGCGTTGCCGATGTTGCGCCAGGCCAGATCCTGGATCAGGGACTGCTCGAGCGACTGCTGCATCGGTGCGGGCGATCCGGCGGCGAACGCGCCGCCCACGGCGACGGAAACGACCGTCGCCGCGCAGGCAACGGCGACACCCAGACCGAGGGCGCGGCGACGAATGCCGCGTCCGCCTCGGAAGACACGAGGACGCAGAGATCGCATGGGAGAACTCCTTGGTTTCTACGGGTTTGCGGACAGGAAGACCGCTTTTAGCACGTTGCCCGAAAAGCCGTCAACCCGGGCGATGTTCTGGCCTGGACACGTCAGGCGCGGTGAGCAGGGGCCCCTGCACGCGCCCCTGCAAGGGCCTCCGCCCGGCGGTGCGATTCCGGCCTCCCACACACCATCCCGGGCTCGGTGCTCGAGGTCACGACGGTCACACGGCCGCGTACACGACGAAGGCGCCGAACAGAACGGCGATCAGCGCCCAGGCGCGCAGGCCGTTGTCGGAAAACGCGAGGAACCAGCGAAACAGGGCTGCCGTGCGCGCGACGCCGAGGAACAAGCCTGCGAACCCGACGACGAGGATGATCACCCCCACGGTGCCGATCGCCATCGGCCAGGAACACGCCTCGGAGGCAAAGACAAAGAACGCGCCAATCAGGATGCGCCCCGAGGACACGGCGTAGATCATTCTCGGACTCTGCACCCAACGGGCAACTTGCCGGCCGGTGGAGGGGGCGACGATGAATGCCCCGCCGAGCGCCGCGATGGCAACGCCCAGAGCAGCGACGACGTAGGCCAGCATCTCGTTTCACCTCAACGGTTTCAGTATTTCCAGCCCAGCGACATGGTAACGCCGAGGTCGTTCTTCTTCGCACCCGCCTGCGGCGGTTCCGAGTCGTAGCTTTCGTACAGGTCGACGGAAAAGTAGAAGTCCTTGAGAAGCTCGCGCTTGACGCTGGTGTTGAGACTGAGGCGAAACCTGCCCGGACTGCTGAGGCTCGGAAGAACCACGAACTGGGTGCTGATGTCGGTGTCGCGGTTGCCGAATGTGAACACCTGCAAGTCGGTTCCCAGCCCGGCCTCGAAGTTGTTGTTGCCCTCGGCGCTGCCGGCAAACTGCTCGCGGCTGTAAAGGCCGACGGCGAAAGCCGTCCAGGTCCAGCGGTTGCTCTGTGCGAAGTAACGCCCGACGCCGTACCCCCCCGCGGCTCGCAGGTCGAGGTCGAGCTCGTCGTTGCGCTCGAAGCTCCCCACGGCCAATCCGTACCACCGCTGCCAGCGCAGGTTCCGCTGCCACGTGATGCCCAAGGCCTGGCGGTTGGTGGTCGGCGAATTATCGCGACGTTTGATCAGCGAGCTCAGATTCGTGGTGACCTCGTCGTTTCGTCCCGTGTACGTTGTCGCCGCGTTGAGCGAATAGTCGAACTGACGGTCCGCCTGCGTGAAGCTCGCGCCAAAATCGATGTTGCCGTCCAGCCTGCCCCAGAAGGTCGCATTGACCTGCCGGACGAAGGCGACATCGCTGTTGCGAATCGAAGTGCTTGCCTGTCCCGCCGCGACGGTCATCCGCTCGGGAGTCTCCCCGGGCCGAATCGAGCCGAAGTAGCGCTGTCCCGACTCCAGTTCGACCTCCAAGGACTTGTCGGTGTCGATATCGACGATGTGCTCCCACTTGATGTGCACGTCGCCCATTGCGTCAGTCTTGCAACGCATCCGCCCCCGCTGTAGCTCCTTGATCTCACACGTGATGGTGTCGCCGTTGTCGAGCGTGATGACGTCGGTTTTCTGCGCCATGGCCTCGGTGCTCCAGGCAACGAGCGCGCACAGCGTGACGAGGACCCGGAGAGACCATGGGGTGAAGCGAGGCACGCGATGCATGTGCGACCCCCCTGTCGGAGTTCTGAGAGTTCTTGCCAGGCCCGTCCCGTTCAACCGCGTTGGAACGGACGCGCGATCGTGGCAACGGGAATTGAGAGCTCGACCTGAGCCAGCGGACATGGATTCAGAATCTACCCGAAGCCCCCCGCGGCCGCACGCGCGTCAGGACGTCTTGGCGGCCCGATCCTCGATCTCATCGAGGCCGTGCAGACGGCCACTGTTCATTCCCGGGCAGCCCTGCGCCTGCTCTTCCCACGCCTCCGGACTCACCAGGTTGCCGCGCCAAAACGGCCAGGTGCGGCACTGCGTCGGGCGCTGCTCATAGACCAGGCAACCGTGATCCCTGTCCCAGAATACGCAGTCGTAGTCGGGCTTTTCGGTGAGGCTGACGAATCCTTCCGGCATCACGCGGGTGTACCTGTCGCGAAATTCCTGCACCTGGAGCTCCAACCGCGCCGCCAACGCCGCGATCTCGGCGTCGTCCACCCTCACCGTGCCCGGAAAACCGCGGCAGCAATTGCCGCAACGCGTGCAGGTGAAACAAAGTCCGTCGCGATACCACGAGGCCGCGCTCACGAGCCGGCCGTCAGCAGCCGGCGCATGTTGCGGCTCCACTCCGCCAGCGAAACCTGCAGGTAGCGGGCCTCCTCCGACGTCCGCCGCCCGATCGGACCCTCGTTGCCGGTCTCGGTTTGCACGCAGACGAACGTCGGGCCAGTGCCGTCCAGGAGGTCGTCGTCGAGCGCCTCCTCGTACGCGTTCGCCGCGACGAAATCGTACACGCGGACGAATCCTGCGGCCCGCGCCATGGCGGCAAAGTCGACGTGCTTCGCCGCGGGGATCGGTTGCCCGCCGGTGATCTCGTAGCTGTTGTTTGCCGCCACGAAGAGAATGAGGTTGTCCACCCCCGACTCGATGATCGTGGCCAGCGTTCCCAGGCTCATCAGCATGCTGCCGTCGCCGTTCAGGCAGATGACGGTGCGCTGCGGGCACGCCATGGCAATGCCCAGGGCCAGGTCCGCGGCATGACCCATGGCGCTGTCGGCGGAGGCGAAGTCGAGATCGTGGTCGGAGATCCGTCCCCACGGCCGCACGACGCTCATCGTGGTGACAACGACTTCGTCTGTGCGCCGTCGGGCGAGGGGCTCGAGAAACTCACGCCGGGTCAGCATCGACTCAGGTCAGGCTCCGAGGGAGCAGGACGGCCACCGGACGGCTCTCGGTCCGACCCCGCTCCCAGATTTCGCGCACGGCCTGAGCATCGGCAGCTCCGGCGTAGGCGCAATGCGGGATTGCCCATGCTTGAAGCGTCGGTTCGGTCATCCAGGCCACCGAGTCGATATCGGCTCGCTTGATGAGCTCGCCCAGGCGACCGTCGCCTCGCGCCATCGCGATCGTCTCGGCGTGCGCCACCATTTTGGCGTGGCCGCGGACGCCTACCAGGATCAGCAGCGGCGCCCCCATGCGCGAAGCCGTGCCCCGCAGGCTGTCGCCGCTCTCCAGCAGGCCGGTGTTCTGCACGGCGACGACCGGGCGCCCGCCTCCGAGCCACAGGCCCGAGGCGACCGCAAACGCTTCGCCCTCGCGAGTGACCGTCAGCAGCTCGACGTGGGCATGCTTCTCGGCAATCTCGAACAGCTTCGCGGAGCCGTTGTCCGGAAGGCCGACCAGGTGCGTCATGCCCAGCGCCTCGAGCGTCCCGAAAAGTGCCGTGGCGGACATGCCGTCATGGTAGCGGAAGCAGCGATGGATTGAGCGCCAGCGCGGAGATGACCGCCGTGGCGACGATGCCGATCGCCGTTCCCCACACCACGTCGCTGCGCGGAAGCGTCCGTGCCGCACGCCGCAGCGTCAGGACTCCGAGCGGAGCCCACGCCAGCAGTCCGGTGACGAGCCCGGGCGAATAGGTTCGCGTCAGCCAGCTCGAGGCCACGTGCAGCACGGCGTTGCCGGTGACGACCACACCAAAGGCCACGATCCCCCAGAAGAACCGGCGCCGGCGGCTGACGATGACGACCAACAGGCTCGTGGCCACGATCAACACGGCGTGGATGACGACCAGCTCGCTGTCGCTGATCGGCTGCCCGCTCACGGCGGTGATCCAGGCCGCATAGCCACCGCCGGCCCAGACCTCCTCGACTGCGTGCAGCGCGTAGGTGAGCGGAAAGAGCCACAGCCAGCGACCAGAGAAAGGAGGCGTGGCGGAGCCGAAATCGGATCGTTGCGTCCGCCCGGATTCCAGGCCCCTCGGGAATCCTGACGGACCCCTGCTCATGAGCGGGAACGTTCGTCGATCGACGCCGCCAGGCGCTCGAAGTCGACGCCCAGCCGCTGCGCCGTTCCCACAGCCAGAGACGTCGTCGCCACACCCGGTACGAACTGATACGTCGATGCACTCCGCTCGTCGATCTCGACCTGCAGAAACTCCAGGTCTTCAATCGGCGGGCTGTCCTCGAGATCCTGGGCAATGTCGAGGAAGTGCGTGGTGATGAATGCCTGGGGTGACAGCTTGCGCAACAGCCGTAGAACCATCGAGATGATCTCCGCGGCTTCGGACGGATTCGTGCCCGAGCACAGCTCGTCCATGAGAACGACTGCATTCGGCATGACGCCTTGAAACAGCGTGCGGATGCGCAGCAGCTCCGTCCCCAGGCGCCCCTCGGTCAGGTCGGCGCCGTCCTGATGCACGAGCGAGGCGAACATGCTCGACGCCAGCGGCAAACGGGCCTCGGCTGCCGGCACGTAGAGGCCGGACTGGCCGAGGAGCTGCACCAATCCGAGTGCCTGGAGCAGGCGGGTCTTGCCGCCCGAGTTCGGTCCGGTCACGACGGTCACCGCCTCCGTGCTCGCAGGCTCGACGGTGCAGGGGACCGGCGGCCCCTGGGTCTGCATGAGCAAAGGGTTGAACAGATCCCGGAGCATCATGGATACGCCCGGCTGCACATCGGCAAGACAAACCTGCAGCCCGGCGCTCTGCGCCCGCGCCGCGAACGCCCGGGAAACCAGATACACCTCGATGTGTCCGAGCACCTGGACGAGTGTGCTGAAAGCCGGCGCGATGCGCCGGTAAACGTCGAGGATGACCCGGTTCACCAGCTCCCGCTGCGTGAAGCTGGATCCACGCCAGCGCAGCCTTGCCATCTCCATCCAACGACGCAGCGGCCAGCGATAGAAGCGATTGTCGACATTATCGGCGATCTCTTCGATTTCGAGGTCGCGAATGCGGCCGTCGGCACCGACCCGAATGCGGAGATCGAGGCGGGTGTAGTTGTCCTCGTAGTCGAGCAACGCCCGCAGCGTCTCGTGCTCCGGGGATGCCTTGATCTCCAGCCCTACCTCGTGAAGCCGGTGTAACCCCGAGCGCACATCGGCAAAATCCGCCACCATGTCGTCGACCACGGATTCGAGCTGGCGCAGCGTGTCGAGTCGCATGGACGTCTTGTCGAGCAACGTTTGGGTATGCGTGCTCTTGAGCTGGTCGAGAAGCCTCACCAACTCCATGTACAGGCTGATCACCTTGTTGCGGACCTCCCCGTTCGCCTCCATCTCCCGCAGGATCTCCTGCCGAAAGACAACCGTCTCGACATCCAGCGGCGGCCGCGACAGGACACGCAGAATGAACGCCGTGTGCATGGGGTAGTCCTTGCCGTCGATCAGCAGCGTCGACAGATGGCGCAGAAAGTCCTCAACGAACAGATCCTTGACGAAGAAATCCGGGTTCCAAGTCGGCTCCGGCAGCGGCAGGCGACGGAAGCTGTCGTCGATGCCGCGCGACTCATTGCTGCCCAGAAAGGCCATTTCCAGAAGCTCCAGCAGGAATGGCTGGTCGGCTGCGGCGTGCGGGCGAGCGTGCAGAAGGTCGGGCAGAGGGATCATGGCAAGAGACTAGCGCGAGGCGACGGCATACGTTGAACGGATCATCCGGCGTGAGGCGCTTCTTGACAAGGGCAGGTCGCGAGTGCGACACGTTGACGGTTGCGGACGTGACCGCGACCCGGCGGCGGCCGTGCCCGAAGCGCCGAGCGGTTCCCTTCAAGCCGACGAGGAGATACTCATGATCCGTGATCGACGCTGGCCCAGGCGCCCGAGCCTCAACGTGCTCGCCGGCTTCACCATCGCCGCCGTGCTCATGTCGGCCGCGCCTGCGTCGCCGCTGGCCACGATGGGACCAGTGGCGCCACCGGTCGTGCTCGCGGCTGCGCCGTGGCAGGCAGTGGCGACGCCGTCGCAGGAGGCGGTATTCCCGGGAGAGGCGTGGGAGCGCATCGGCGATCCGGAGGACGCATGTTTCTCGCGGTCCGGGCTGGACCGCGTGAGTGCGTACACCGCGGAACAGAACACCAGCGCCGCGATGGCCATCGTCGGTGGTCGGGTGCTGTGGGAGTACGGCAACGTGGCGCGGGTCAGCTACCTGGCTTCCGTGCGCAAGAGCATCCTGGCCATGCTCTACGGCAACTACGTTGCCGACGGCACCATCGACCTCGACAAGACGCTCATCGAGATGGAGATGGACGACATCGGCGGTCTTACCGAGGCCGAGCGACAAGCCACCGTCCGGCACCTGATCATGGCAAGCTCGGGGATCTATCACCCCGCATCGAACCCCGGCGACAACCTCGCCGACGCACCGCCGCGCGGCTCACAGCCCCCGGGAACCTATTTCCTGTACAGCAACTGGGACTTCAACGCCGCCGGCGGAGCCTTCGAGCGTGCCACCGGACGCGACATCTTCGACGCCCTCGAGTCGGATCTGGCGGAGCCGCTGGGCATGCAGGATTTCGATCGCTCGTTGCATCGCAAGGGCGGCGACATGGACCGCTCACTCTATCCTTCGTATCACATGCACCTGTCGACGCGAGACATGGCCCGCGTCGGCTACTTGATGCTACGGGAGGGCACCTGGCACGGATCGCAGGTGGTACCGCGGGATTGGGCACGTTTGATCGTCAGCGTGGTGACACCTGTCGAGAAGATGAATCCGGCGCCGCTGCGGGCAGGCCCCTTCGGCTACGGTTACATGTGGTGGGTGTGGGACGGCGACGCCGCTCGCGGAGCGTTCGCCGGCGCCTACACCGGGCGCGGCGCCTATGGTCAGTACATCACGGTACTGCCGGCACTGGACCTGGTGGTGGCCCACAAGACCGTGCCGGACGCCACGACGTCGTGGGACGCTTACCAGGGCATCTTGGACCGCCTCGTAGAGGCGCACGGCGGCGTCGACTGTCGCTGACCCGGCCCGGTGCAGGGGTACTGCCGGAAATCTACGTGCAAGGGATGACCGGGCTGCAGGCAACCGCTGCCGCTACGTCAACTCCCGGGCGATCTCGCGTATCCTTTGCCAGGCCGTCTCCACGTGTCGCTGTTCCGTATGCGCCTGGCCGACGCACAGGCGCAGTGTGTAGCGTCCGTCCAGCACTGCGTGGGTGAGGTAGAGCTCGCCGCTGTCGTTGAGGCGTTCGAGCAACCGCCGGTTGAGGTCGTCGTCCCCGACATGGCGGAAGCAAACCAGGTTCAGCGGCGGCGGAACAACGAGCTCGTAGCTGGGCGACTCCTCGACCCACGAGGCGAACTCCTGGGCCAGCTCGACGTGGCGGCGGACATGATGCCTCAACCCCTCGATGCCGTAGTGGCGG
>CBDUAS010000130.1:0-8231 GCA_965365185.1 uncultured bacterium
CCGAAGCCCACACCGGCGCGGGCAACGAGGCAGTACCACCCACGGCCCCGGTCATCGTCCAGACCTTCGCGCGTGACAGCCTCGAGCTCCTGCGGGGGCATCTGCCCGACGCCCCGGCGCTCTTCCTGCTCTGGCTGGGAGACGATCACCTTCCCGACGACTCGCCGGAGACTTACGCCGAGTGGGTCGACTTCGCTGTCGGCCGGGGTGCGGCGGGCATCGGCCCGAATCACGAGAACCTGCTCGAACGCTGGGCTGCCGAGATGATCCACGACAGGGGCATGTTCATCCACGCGTACACGGTGGACGATCCCGCGACCTTCGAGGTGTTCTCGGAACGAGGCGCCGACGGGTTCTTCACCAACCGGCCGGATCTTCTGCTCGAGCACTACGGCCGCACGCCGGACAACACCGTCGAGGAGATCCTGGCGGGCCATGGATACGGAAGCTAGAGGCGGTAGCGGCTAGCTCGGATCGCGGTTGTCGATGCGTTCGAACGGGTCCGTCAGCCGCTCTCGGGCATACGGACTGAGCGAGTACCGCATCCCGTATTGGCCGTGGCTGTAGGTGCCCTCGACGCTCATGTCGACGACACGTTGATACACCGTGACGGCCTCCTCCCGCCGCCCGAGCAGGTCGAGCATGTGGCCCTGCCAGATCAACGCCACGGCCGCGTAGCCGGCGTCCCCGGCACCGGCGGCGAGATCCGCCATGCGCTCGAAGACGAACAGCGCCTCGTCGTAGTCCTCGACGTCGTAGTGGGCAAACCCGATCCGCAGCAAGCTGCGCGTGTCGTCGAGCTCCTCGAGCCAGTCGCGACTGTAGTCCTCCGCCAGCCTGCGGCTCGAATTCCACCCCCATCCCGTGCCGCTCAGCGCGTACGCCGGCGACTCGGCCCTTTCGGCCTTCCAATCGGGGAGCGTTTCCGCCCATGCGGCAACGGCCGTCTCCGATACCTCGGGTAGGTCGCGGATGAAACCTCCGAGCACTTCGAAGAACCTGTCAGTCTCCTCGTCGTATATGCCGTGGCCGGCGTTCTCGAAGAGCACCAGCTCGCCGCGCGGGTGAAGCCGCTGCATCAGCGACGGCTTGACCTCACCCCAGGTCAGATCCCATCTGCCCTCGAGGATGAGCGTCGGGATCGGGTTCTCATCGAAGGCACCGGCCAAGTCAATACCGCTCATGGTGGCGCCCACGGTGCCGTTGAAGTCATCGTCGTGGTCCCACTCGTAAAGGGCGACTTGAGCCATGCGCTCGGTCGAGGGCTTGTAGTAGTTCTGTCGCTTCCAGTCGCCGTTGATGAAGTTGTTGTACACGAGAAGCCGCGTGTAGTCGCGCGTCGACAAATCGCGTTCCTGCGACAGACTCTGGAGCTGTCGGCGGATCTCGTCCTTGCGCTCGAGCTCCTCCGGGGAGAGAAAGTCGTTCTGTCGCGAGGATCCGGTTTCGCCGCCCGCGGCCGGCGACGCGCCCAGGAGCACCAGGCCGGCGACCCCCTCCGGATGCGTGACCGTGTAGAGCTGGGCGACGAAGCCGCCGTAGGAATAGCCGAGCAGCACCCACTTGTCGATGTTCAGCGCCTGTCGCAGGGCGTCGAGGTCGTCGACCGCCTGGCCCACCGAGTAGCCCTCTTCACCGGGCGCGAAGTCCGACAGGCCGCAGCCGCGCTGGTCGTAGTAGATGACGCGGGCGTACGCGGCGGCGCGAGCAAACCAGGGGTGGAATCCATGGTGCGTTCCGCCCGGGCCGCCGTTGATCAGTACGAGCGGGGTCCCTTCGCCCTCCAGTTCCACGTGCAGCTCGGCGCCGCCGACGTCGACGCGCTGGGTGTCGAGGGAGAGCTCGTCGCACAGGCGCGGTATCGAAGGAACCTCCGTGATCAGCTCGGGCTCGATGTGAACCACACGGTCGTGAATCGACTCCCGTTGTTCCGCAGCCGGCTCACCGAGCGTCGCATCTGGCCCCTTGGAGTCGGGGCGGGGGTTTGGCCCCTCGCCGCCGCAGGAAGTCGTGGACACTAGTAGAAGCAGAATCGCAGCGATGGGCACCCGCAAGCATTTCATTCTGGTGGCTCCATTCAGGGGCAAGATTTCTCAGCAGCTCTATGGTCGGAAAGTCGACTCAAAGCCAGATACTACAGTCCGCGTAACCGATCTTCTCGGCGACCCCGACCTGCCGATCGCGGTGTGGGGCAAACAGGCATTGACGACGCGTTGGCTCCTTCACCTCGTGGCTCTGCGTCGGAGCCCGTATTCAGTCCCGTTCGCCATCACCTGGTGCCCGCTGCGTGCTTCGCCGGCTGGGCTCGGGAGGTTGGCGCTGAAACGACAACGGGACTGAATACGGGCTCCGATTCCACGAGGCCGAGTAACTTCCGCCGCGATCCGCTTCAGTGAAGGGTGATCGCGAACCGGGCGAGCCGAGGCGGATATCGGCACGCCCAGGGCCGGGAGTCGGAGGTCCCATGCGCCTCTACCTGATCAACCCGCACAATCCGTCGGTGACGCTCACCGACCGGAGTGTCCGCTGGAACGAGTTTCGGGTCTGGAAGCCGCTCGGCCTGCTCGTCCTGGCGGGGCTGACGCCGCCGCACTGGGACGTGAAGGTCATCGACGAAAACCTCGGTCGGCCTGACTACAGCGGCATGCCAGGTCCCGACCTGGTCGGCATTACGGCGTTCACCGCGCAGGCGCCCCGTGCCTACGATGTGGCGCGGGCGTTCCGCGACCGAGGGGTCCCGGTGGTGATGGGTGGTATCCACGCTTCGATGTGCGCGGACGAAGCGCTGCGGTACGTGGACGCGGTGGTCACCGGAGAGGCCGAGGGTGTCTGGCGGCAGGTCCTCGAGGACGCCCGGAATCGAAGCCTGAAGCGCCTGTACGTCGGCACACCCGTGAGTCTCGCCGAAGTGCCGCCGGCGCGTCACGATCTGCTCGCCGACGGCTATCGACTCGGGTCGATCCAGACGACCCGCGGTTGTCCCCTCAATTGCAGCTTCTGCAGCGTCACCGCCTTCAACGGAGGCCGCTTCCGCCATCGCCCGATCGAGAAGGTGATCGAGGAGCTCGAGCTCGTCTCCGAGAGATATGTCCTGGTGGTGGACGACAACCTCGTCGGCACCCGCAGGGACCATATCGAACGGACCAAGGAGCTGTTTCGCGCCATGATCCGGGCCGATCTCGGCAAGCGTTGGATCGCCCAGGCCACGATCAACATGGCGGACGACGAGGAGCTGATGGATCTGGCGGTGCGCGCCGGATGTCTCGGCGTATTCATCGGCTTCGAGTCCACGACGGCGGAGGGTCTGAGCGAGGTTCACAAGAGGTTCAATATCAAGGGCGGCCGCGATCTTCGCGCCTCCGTGCGCCGGTTGCAGCGGCACGGAATCATGGTCGTGGGCTCGTTCATCCTCGGGCTCGACGTCGACTCGCCCGGCGCCGGCAGGCGGATCGCCGAGGCGGCGGGACGCTACGGTATCGATGCGCTCACGCTGCTGATCCTGACGCCGTTACCGGGGACGCGCTTGTGGGACAAGATGGCGGCAGAAGGGCGGATCCTGGCGAATGACTTCCCTCGCGACTGGAGCCGGTACACGCTGGCCTCACCGGTAGCGCGGCATTCGCGGTTGTCGTGGGAGCAAATCATCGCGGAAGAGGCCGCGTGCTCGCGCGCCTTCTATTCCTATAGCCGCATCGTTCGCCGCGCGCTCGGCGCGCTGTGGCGCACCAGAAGCCCGCTCGCCGCCGCAGCGGGCCTGCTCGGCAACCTTTCGTATCGCGCCAACATGGCCCGGCAACACGCTTCTTTCCAGGGGCGCGATCTCACCCGCGGTGCATCGCTGGTCCAGGTCAGGCGGGCGGAAACGCCGGTCGGCGTCCGAACCACCAGCTTGGCTTCCAATCGCGTGCCCTCAGGGAGCAAGCCCGCGGTCAAGCAGGTCGTGCCATTCTGATTCCGCTCGTTCGATGGTGAAACCGAAAACCGACTGGAAGCGGGAGCGTATCCTCGAGGCCGAATCGTCGGGGCTTGCGCCGGAGAACTGCGCCAGGAAGTCGCCGAGGCCGTAGGTTTCGATCAGGTACCAGGCAAACGAGCCGGCCTGCGGATACGACAGCGAGCTGGCCGCCGGTGCGGAAAGCGCGCGCGTGGTCGTGGAGCGGAATGCCGTTCCAGCGGGGTGTCAGGTCAGCGGACGTCGGGTCGACCTGAAAAGCGACGGCCAAGCCCTCGCTCAGGAAGTTGGTCGGGGAGCCGATGCGATTCGCGTAGATGTGCACGACCTCGTGGTTGTCGCGCGGCCACAGCGTATGCAGCGTGAGCGTTGCGGGCTCGGCAAAGCAGCAGCCGCGCCCGGCCACCGCGTTCATCTGGGCGTTGTCGCGATACTTGTTGTAGCGGATCTTGCCGGCGACGGAAACACCGAGCCGCGCCGTGGCCCAGTCGTGGTACTGCTGCTGCCAGGCGGAATCGACCGAATCACCGGCGGGGAAGCGGAAGACAAACGCCGTGGTCTCGAGTTGCTCGGTGAGGACATTCGCCACATCGCCCGGCGCCACCGGGTTCGAGTCGCCGGAGCAGGCGACGGCGGTCAACGCCAGAAGGATGGCGGCCGCGAGGGAGTCTTGCTGGGCAGGAAATCGCATAACGCTATCTGAATACTACGGTATGCCGCCACGTCGGATTACGTCCGGGTGTGAGCCGGCTGACGGAGCACCTGGAGACGTCTACGCCGCGTTCGGAATCCGCAACAGCGTCAGGCCATCACCGACCGGCAGCAGCGACAGGTCGTAGGCGTGCTCCTCCTGCGAATGCAGCCACTGGTTGAACCGCCGCAGCGCCATCGTGTCGTCGTCGTGATTATCGGGGTCGGCTACCCGTCCGCTCCAGAGCGTGTTGTCGATCGCGATCAGGCCGCCCGGGCGCACGAGCTTCAGGCATCGTTCGACGTAGTGGCGGTAGCCGGCCTTGTCCGCGTCGATGTAGGCGAAGTCGAATGCTGCCGCTCGGCCATCCGCGATCAGCTCATCGAGAGTCTCGAGGGCAGGCGCCAGGCGCAGTTCGATGCGCTCGGCGACCCCGGCCTCCTGCCAGTAGTCGCGGGCGATCGCGGCGTATTCCTCGCTGACGTCGCAACACGTAAGGCGCAATTCCGGGAGGCCGAGCGTCAGCCTCAAGGCGGTGTAGCCGGTGAACGTTCCCACCTCGATGGCGCGCCGAGCGTCGAGCATCTTAAGCAACAGCAAGAGAAACTGCACCTGCTCGGGAGAGCTCAGCATGCTCGCCCGGGGCATCGCCAACGTCTGTTGCCGCAATCTCGCGCACAGCTCTGGTTCGCGCAGTGAGACATCGAGCAAGTACTGGTGCAGGGCCTCGTCGAGGCCCAGGGAGGCAGTTGACATGGGAAGATCCGGTGGCGCTCGGGGAATGCGTATGGGTCCGCGGAGGGCGTTCAGCGACTCACGGTACCACCCGAGCCGCGGCCGCCGCGCGGCCGTTCGCGGCCTCCGCGTTCTTCGGAGCCCTGGCGAGCCGGGCCGGGTCGGGCGTTCGCCCGCTCCATGCGCTGCACGCGCTCCTCGTCCATGTGCTCGGGAAACCGGTCACGTTCGAACCTGCGTTCCCACAGCCGCTCCTGTCGCTCCCTGCGGCGATGCTCTCGGAGCATGCGGTCGAGGTCGCTCTCCTGCGATCGGAACCAGGTGTTCCGGAAGGGGCGTCGAGCCGGTCGTCGGCTGGCGTCGGCGGCGTGGTGCTGTCGTTGCCGGTAGGCGATGGAGAGGCAGTAGATCTTGGCCTGGGCGCCGACCGTGTAGCGGCAATCGTACACGCGTCCGGTCTGGTAATCGACGAACGGGCCATCGGGGGCAACGAGCTCACCGGTGCTCTGGCCGGCAAGCGCCGGCGCGGCCAGTAGCCCGACGCCGGATGCCACCAACAATGCCATCATCATCCGCCGCTGCGTTTGCCTGACCATCGTTGCCTCCCTCCGCGGTGTGCTCTTGCCGTTCATACAAGCTGATTAGGAGCGCACGGAGAATGGTTACGATGTCCTCGGAGGGGTCGCTGCCTTATCGCCCCAACCAGGCCATGAGGCTGCGGTTGACCAGTTCCGGAGCCTCCTGCTGCACGAAGTGGCCCGCCCCCGGAATCGTCACCAGCGTGAGGTCGCCGTCGATCCACTCCCAGGTGCGATCGAGGGCCCCGGCGAGCAGGTAGCGGTCATCGAGACCGTGGATCACCAGCACCGGGCACTGCACTTTGATCGGTGGCGAGGTGTCTTCGACGTATGGTTCGCGGGGGTAGTTGGCCTTGTAGTAATGGAGCATCGCCTCGAAGTCGGACCGCTCGAAGGCCTCGACGTACCGCCCCCGTGCCACCGGATCTGTAACCCAGGCGGCGAGCGCCGGGGCGGTGAGCGCCCGGTGTGCGCCCTCCTGCTGGAAGTTGCGCGCGTACTGGCTATTGGCGGTCTGCTCTTCGCCCTTGGCCAGCTCGCGCAGCAGGCCGCGGGGGTGCGGCAGGTTCAGGATGACGAGGCGTTCGACGACCTCCGGTGCGGTCATCGCCGTGTGCCACGCAACCATCCCACCCCAGTCGTGCCCCATGACGATCGCTCGTTCCTCCCCGAGGGCGCGGATCACGGCGGCGACGTCGCTCACCAGCAGCGGCATGGCGTAGCTCTCCACGCCCGTGGGCTTGTCCGAACGGTTGTAGCCGCGCTGATCGATCGCCACGACGCGGTAGTCGTCGGCGAGAACCTTCATCTGCTCCCGCCAGCCGTACCAGAAGTCGGGAAACCCGTGGATCATGACCACCAGAGGGCCCTTTCCTAACGAGACGTAGTGAATACGGACGCCGTCGTTTTCGGCGTAACCGTGCTCGACGAGCTCGTAGAGATCCTCGGAGGTGGGGGTGCCCGCGCCCATAGCCTGCTGTGGAGCCTCTCCCACCGTGACGGGAGAGAGCAGCTCGCTCGGCGTTCCCGCCAACAGCAGCATCAGGGCGACGACGCCGCAGGCGTTGCTCACGCTCATGTAGCGGTCTCCTGTCGCCGGGGCGCGCCTCTTCTCCCCTCCTCGTGAGAATCTCTTCCCACGTTCGCGGCGCCCTCCGGCCAAGGCATCCGTTCACGGTGGGGGTTAGTCTAGTGCACCGCGGGACTCGAGCGGGAGGAGCGCGCGACCGCGCGCACCACTCCAGCATCACGAAGACAACAGGAGGAATCCGTTGGCCATAGAAAGGATCGCCCGCCGACCGGCAGATCTCGTCGATTACCAGGAGGATTCCGTGGTCAGCAAGACGCTGATCGACAAGAAGGCGGGCACGGTGACGCTGTTTGCGTTCGACGCCGGCCAGGGGTTGAGCGAGCACACGGCGCCGTTCGATGCGATGGTAAACGTCCTGGACGGACAGGCCCGGATCGCCATCGCCGGCAATCCCGTGCCGGTGAACGAGGGAGAGATGCTCATCCTGCCGGCGGATGTGCCGCACGAGCTGCACGCCGAAGAGCGATTCAAGATGATGTTGACCATGATCAGGTCGTGAGCCCGGCCGGGATCAGGGGTCTCGCGGTAAACGGAACCGGGAAAAGAACGCCCACATGACCGCGTTCGCGTCGATGACCTCCGTCGAAGGGCCGAGCAGTCGCGGCAAGTATCCCTGCCTGCCACCGGGCCACACGTGGCCGGCGCCGGTGAGCTGCCAGAGCACGACCTCGGCGCCCGCCGTGCAGTCGGCAAAGACGTGCGGCGTGGCCGTATGCGGCGTGCCGTCGGGCGCCGTCCAGCGCCGGGTTTCGCCGATTGCCGGAGTTGCCGAGCAGCGGTTCGCATCCACCCACAACTCCAACATCGCCTCCACGCGCGGATGTTCGGTGCGAACGTTCGTCAACGGGAAGGGCGGCCCCAGCCCTCCTTCGTAAAGAGCACGCGGATCGTCGACGCTGTGGATGTGTAGCACGGGTACCGGCCGCGTCGGCTCGAATTCGGCGACCACCATGGCGCCAGCGACCGGAGCGATGGCCGTCACCTGGTCGGAGGCCTGCGCGGCGAGCCGGTACGCCATCATGCCGCCGTTGGAAAGGCCGGTGGCGTACACTCGAGCCCGATCGATCGGGATTCTGCTTCCGAGGTCATCGAGCATCGCGATCACGAAATCGACGTCGTCGACCTCACGATCCCGCGCCCAGCCGCAGCATGTCCCGGCATTCCAGGTGAGCAGCCGCCGGCGAA
>CBDUAS010000131.1:0-8228 GCA_965365185.1 uncultured bacterium
GGGAGTCGCCGTGCTTGGTCGGTCGGACGGCGACGTACGGGTGTACGCCTCCGTTTGTCCTCCCGGCGCGCGCCTTGCCCTCACGCGGCTGCGCGTCCGCTGCCAGGGAGTCGCCGTGCTTGGTCGGTCGGACGGCGACGTACGGGTGTACGCCTCCGTTTGTCCTCCCGGCGCGCGCCTTGCCCTCGCGCTGCGCTCTTGCGGCGTAAGATCTCTGCTCGAGGCGTATCGGGTACTTCGCACCGTGTGATGGTGGGTCCGGTGGGGCGCGAGAAGCAAACGGCGACAACGGAGGCGCTGGCGATGCTGGCGCGGCGCGACTACAGTCGTGCCGGCTTGCGGGCGAAGCTGTTGGGCAAGCAATACGCTCGGGATGAGGTCGAAGACGCGGTGCAGCAGTGTGTCGACTGGGGATACGTCGACGACAGGCGGTACGGGCGCAGCCGCGCCGAGGCGCGATTGCAGCGCCGCCCGTGCGGGCGCGCCGATGTCCTGCGTGACTTGCGGCGTCAGGGCCTGACCGCGACAATGAGTGAGGCCGTCGCCGACGAGGTGTTCGAGGAAGCGGGCGGCGAACGGGCCGTGCTCGACGACGCCTTCGAGCGCTGGGTCGCGCGGCACGGTGTGCCGGACGATCTCAAGGCGGCAAAGCGTTGCTTCGACCACCTCATGCGACGCACCTTCCCACGCTATTTGGTACTGCAAAAGCTGTCCCCGTGGCTCGACGACCTGTCGGGCTGAGGACACGGTTTTTCGAATGTCTACCGACCGGCAAGACGATATCTCCGGGGTCACGGCGCCGTCATCGCACGAGGTGCGACAGCGGTTTCTCGACTACTTCGCCGAGCGCGGGCACTCGGTCGTCGCTTCCAGCAGCCTGATCCCGCGCGACGACCCGACGATTCTGTTCACCAACGCCGGGATGAACCAATTCAAGGAAGTGTTCCTCGGTCACGAAACGCGCAGCTACCGGCGCGCGGCGAGCTCGCAGAAATGCATGCGGGTGTCGGGAAAGCACAACGATCTGGAGAACGTCGGTCCGTCGAGCTACCACCACACCTTTTTCGAGATGTTGGGCAACTTCTCCTTCGGCGATTACTTCAAGGAGGGAGCCATCGAGATGGGCTGGGAGCTGCTCACCGGGGGCTACGGTCTGCCGCCGGAGCGGCTCTGGGTAAGCGTGTACGAGAAGGATGACGAGGCCTTCGATCTGTGGCAGCGCATTGTCGGGTTGCCGGAACATCGCATCCTGCGGCTGGGCAAGAAGGACAACTACTGGTCGATGGGGGAGACCGGTCCGTGCGGCCCCTGTTCCGAGATTCACTTCGACTATGGCATCGGCGACTTCGCCTGGCCGGTCACCAGCGGCTACGCCGAGCCCGACAACGTCGACCTCGATGACGATCGCTTCGTCGAGCTATGGAACCTGGTGTTCATGCAATTCAATGCCGATGGTTCCGGCGATGTGATGCCGTTGCCGGCCCCCAACATCGACACCGGTGCCGGCCTCGAGCGCCTCACGGCGGTGGTTCAGGGAGTTCGCAGCAACTACGACACGGACCTGTTTCGCCCCTTGATCGACGCTGTGGCGGAGCGGTCCGGTCATGCGTACGGTGAGGACGAGGCCGCCGACGTCGCCCTGCGGGTCATCGCGGACCACAGCCGTGCAACGGCGTTTCTGCTGGCTGACGGCGTCAGCCCGGCGAACGAGGGGCGCGGCTACGTGTTGCGGAGGCTCATTCGCCGCGCCGTCCGCTTCGGTATGAAGCTGGGTTTCGACGCCCCCTTTTTCAACGACGCCGCCTCCTCGGTCGTGCGCCGCATGGGCGCCGTTTACCCCGAGCTGACCCAGGCCAAGGAGCTTGTCGCGCGCGTCACCACGGCCGAAGAGGATCGCTTCTTCCGGGCCCTGGCGGCCGGTACCCGGGTCTTCGAGGAGGTTGTCTCGGAGGTTCAGGGGTCAGGCGGCTCGGTGATTCCGGGGGACGAGGCCTTCCGGCTCTACGACACTTACGGACTGCCGCTCGAGCTGACGCGGGAGTTCGCCGAGGATGCCAGCCTGCAGGTCGACGAGGCCGGTTTTCAGCGCGCCATGGAGGGTCAGCGACGGCGGGCCCGCGAGGCATGGAAGGGCGAGGACGAAGCGGCTGCCGCGCAGGAGCTGGTCGCGAGGTTGGCGAAGAAGGGCTTCGACAGTACGCGGTTTGTCGGCTACACGGATCTCGCCGCGGACGACGCGCGCGTGCTCGGCTTGCTCCACGACCACCATCCCGTCGATCAGCTCGACGCCGGCCAGAGCGGCGGCCTCATTGTCGACGTGACGCCGTTCTACAGCGAGTCCGGCGGCCAGGTCGGGGACAAGGGAGATGTGAAGGGTCCCGGAGTTCGTGCCCGCGTAACCGACACCCAGCGCCTGCCCGGCGGCCTGGTGTTGCACGCGGTGGACGTCCTCGAGGGCACCTTGCGGGTCGACGACGCCGTCGAGCTGCGCGTCGACGAGGCCCGGCGGATGGCCACCCTGCGCAACCACACCGCCACCCACTTGCTGCACGCGGCGCTGCGGGAACGCCTCGGCGAACACGTGCGCCAGGCGGGCTCGCTGGTGGCTCCGGATCGCCTGCGGTTCGACTTCAGCCATTTCGAGCCGGTGAGCACCGAGCAGATTGCGCAGCTCGAGCGCGACGTCAACACGGCGATCCGCGCCGACATCGCCACCGAGATCGGCGAGATGAGCTTCGACGAGGCGATTGCCAACGGAGCACTGGCGTTCTTCGGCGACAAGTACGGCGACGTCGTGCGTGTTGTCAGTGTTCCCGGCGTTTCGATGGAGCTTTGCGGCGGCACGCACGTGGCGCGAACCGGGGAGATCGGGACGTTCGTCGTGACGCGCGAGGAGAGCGTCGCCGCCGGGACCCGCCGCATCGAGGCGATCACCGGCGAGGGAGCGATCGCCTCGCTGCAGCGTCAGCGGGACATCCTGCGCCGCGTCATGGCGGATGTGCACGCCGGCGAGGACGACGTGCACGAGCAGGTCGAAGCCCTGTCGCAACGCGCCAAGGCGGCGGAGCGTGAGAACCAGAAGCTGCGCGAGCGGCTGGCGTCGCAGACCGCTGCCGACACCGGCGATCGTAAGCAGGTGTCGGGAATCGAAGTCCTGTGTCGTGAGGTCGACGGGCTCGACGCCGGCGGCATGCGCAACCTGGTCGACTCGATGAAGGCCAAGCTCGGCTCGGGCATTGTCGTGTTGGGAACGCGCAACGACGGCAAGGCACAAATCATCGTCGGCGTTACCAAGGACCTCACGGACCGGATCGAGGCGGGGGAAGTCGTACGCCGTCTCGCTGAGATCGTCGGCGGCGGCGGCGGGGGCAATCCCGAAATGGCCCAGGCGGGGGGGCCGGACGGCGCACGCCTGGCCGAAGCGCTCGATGGAGCCGCCGACGTGGTGGCCTCGATATTGGGCTAGTTTCGCTGCTCACCGGCGCGGTAGCCTTTTTTCGAATCGGTTCTCGACACGTGACGCTATGGACCCGAAGCCGCAGCGGAAGGGTGATTTTGTGCGGGCCTGGGCAGATGCCGCGCCATGGTTGCGCTCGTTGCTGATAACCGGCGTGCTGACCCTTCTCGGGGCAGGGCCCGCGATCGCCCAGATCTACGTCGTAGTCGAGCCGGACGGCACCCGCCGTTTCACTAACGAGCCGGTCGAGGGCTCTGAAGTGTTCCTCAAGACCCTCTACACGGTGGATCCCGCAGAGTCCCTGCGCAGTGGTCCGGTGCCTTTCGCACAAGAGATCTCCGCCGCTTCTTCACGCGAGGGTGTCGACGCCAAGCTGGTCGAGGCGGTGATCGCGGCGGAGTCGGCGTTCGATCCGTTTGCCCTGTCGCACAAGGGGGCGCAAGGGCTCATGCAGCTCATGCCCGAGACCGCGGATCGCTTCGGCGTCGCGAACGTCTGGGATCCCGAACAGAACATCGCCGGGGGCACCGCCTACCTGGGGAGGCTGATCGAGATGTTCAGCGGCAACCTGCACCACGTGCTGGCGGCCTACAACGCCGGCGAAAACGCGGTCACCCGGCACGGCGGCGTGCCCCCTTACGCCGAGACCCGACAGTACGTCGATCGCGTCCTGACCTACTATCGCAGCATCGGCGGCAAGTAATCCGCCGTCGCACAATCCGGCCGAGACATTGCGCCCGGCTCGAACCGCTGGATATACTTCGGGTGCTTCAGGGGCGAATTGCAATCTAGCCGGACGTTGGGAGGCGCGTCGGGAGACGTGCCATGTTCAAGTCAGCGAGCCGCGGCGGCGTGTCGTTCATCGTCGCGATCATAGTATTGGCCGCCGTTCCTACCACTGCTCTGACGGCGTCGCCGCAAGAGCTGTTCGAACGCGCGGAAACCCTGTATCGCCAGCTCGAGGTCGTCGACCCGTCCGGGCAGGCTCCGTCGTGGAACCGCGTTGCCGACGCCTTCAGCGACGTCGCCATGCGCTATCCGGAGAGTCCGCTCGCGGCCGAGGCGTTGTGGCGTGTCTCCTGGATCTATGGACGCCGCGGGCGCGCTGGAGACGAGGAGGCCGCGGCGCGGCAGATCGGCGTCTACCGGGCGCTGGTGCAGAAGTACCCGGACAGCCCGCACGCGCCGGAGGCGTTGCTGTTTCTCGCGGTGAACGCCGAGGACGAAGGCGGGGCTCACGCCGCGTCCCTGTACTCGCGGCTGTTGCAGGACTACCCGACGACGCCGCAGGCGACGCTGGCGCGCAACCGGCTGAACGAGTTCCTGCGGGCACATCCGGACGTCGATCCGGCGGTGGTAGACGCGCCCGTCTCAGGATCGTCGGCGCCAGCCCCGGTGCCGACACTTCCCGCCGCGGAGCCGTCACCCCGCACGACAGCCGTTTCTGCGCCCGCAGGCGACCCTGCTATCGACCCGGATCTCGGCGATCTCGCCCGACTTGCCGGCATTCGCTACTACAGCGATCGCGCCCATACGCGCGTCGTGCTCGATCTGGACCGGCCCGTGCTGTTCGAAACGGGCGAAGCGCAGGGCCCGGAACGTTTGTTCATCGACCTGCAGGGGGTCGGGGAGCCGCTGGAACTTCCCGGTGCACAGGCCAGCGGCCTCGAGCAGGTGATACCGGTGGGCGGGGACGCGGTTTCGCGCGTTCGTGTCGGCCCGAACCGGCCGGGTGTGATCCGCGTTGTTCTCGATCTGGGCGCCAGTTTGCAGCACACCTTGTTCACGCTGGAGAACAAGGACGACGAGCCGTTCCGCATCGTGATCGACGTGCCCACGGCGACCGTGGCTTCCAAGGTAAGGACCAGCCGGCGGCCGCCTGAGGCGACGGGGGGATCGATTTCGGAGCAACTCGGACTGGGCGTCCGGCGTGTGGTCATCGACCCCGGGCACGGCGGCAACGATCCGGGCGCGATCGGCCGCACTGGCGTCACGGAAAAGAGCCTGACGCTGCAGCTATCGCGGGCGCTTGCCGCAAGGCTGCGCGCCGCCGGATACGAGGTGCTGCTGACCCGCGAAGACGACAGCACCGTCAGCCTGGAGGAAAGAACGGCGTTCGCCAATCGCGTCGACGCGGATCTTTTCGTTTCGATTCACATCAACTCGGCGCGCAACCGCAATCTCCGCGGGTTCGAAACCTACTATCTGAACCTGGCCAACGATCCGACTGCCGCGAAACTGCCGCGCGTGAGAACGCTCCCGGAGGAGCCGGCAGCATGGGCGATCTCGACGAGACGCTCGAGTTGATCGTGCAGAACGAGTTCAAAGGCGCCTCGAGCGCACTTGCCGCCTCGCTCCAGGACAGCCTGGTGATGCATGTCGCCAAGACCTACGACGACGTCCAGGACCTGGGTGTGAAGACGGCGCCGTTCTTCGTTCTCGTGGGAGCCAAGATGCCGGCGGTACTGGTGGAGGCGTCGTTCGTCAGCAACGAGCAGGAAGAAGCCTGGTTGAAGACCGGCGACTACCGCGCGGCGCTCGCAGAGGCCCTGGAGATCGGCCTGCAAAGCTACGTCGACAAGCGCAAGGTCACCGTCTCGAGCAGCCGCTGACTCGGCCCCGGCTGCCGGCGTCGTTGCCCGCGCGCCGATGGCCCGTTACTGCGGGCGCGACGCAGGTCGTTCCCCGGTCAAGCGGGCAGCGCGTAGTACGTGGCGCTGAACCCGGCCGCTTCGCCGACCTCGACGCGAATGACGCGGGCGGCCGGAAGTGCCGCGGTGCTTTCATCCGCGAAGACGCGCGCGACTTCCTCGGCGGTCGGATTGACGACGTCGAAGGGCGCGACCTCGTTGAAGCTCTTGCCCTCGTAACGGGCTACCCACGAAAGCAGGAACTCCCGCGCCCGCGCCGGTAGGTCGGCGTTGATGTCTTCGGCCTCGAACCAGGCTTCGATGCGCCAGTTGTGGGCATGCGCGGGCTCGCGCGTACCGCGGGCGTCGATGCGGATGCGGTGGGTGGCCGGAAACGCGGCACGAACGGAGAATCGCATGGAGAAGCCTCGGGATCCGGACATATACGCACATCGTACCCTTGCCGGGCTGCAAGGGCTAAACTGTCGTCCGGGCGAGCCGGATCAGAGAACACGATACGGGCTACACTACCGGGCACGCACCGCTCACCGAGGCTGGAGATGGCGAACACGCCGCAATCGGGACACGCGAGCCCGGGATTGACCGCAGGGACCACGGGAAACTGGACTCTGCCCAATGCGCTGACCATCCTGCGCATCTTCCTGGTCCCGCTTCTCGTCGTCTTTCTGCTGACGGAATACACCCTCGTTGGCCTGACGGTCTTCATCATCGCCTCGTTGACCGACTGGTTCGACGGCTATCTGGCCCGCCGTCGGCACCAGATCACCACGTTGGGCCAGCTCCTCGACCCCATCGCCGACAAACTGCTGGTCTCGGCGGCGTTCATCTCGCTGGTCGAGCTGGATCTCGCACCGGCCTGGATGGTCGTGATCATCATCGGCCGGGAGATCGCCATCAGCGGCTTGCGCACGATTGCCGCCGACCGGGGAAAGAACATCCCGGCCTCACCCCTGGGTAAGTACAAAACGACGGTACAGATGGTCACCGTCGTTCTGCTGATCCTCGGCCCGCGCTTCCTCGGCCCCTATTTCGTTCTCGGCGAGATCGGCCTGTGGCTGGTGGTCATCCTTTCGCTACTTTCGGCGGGGCAGTACTTCATGTCGTCGTGGCGTAGCCTGGGCCTGGACGGATCCGACCCCCGATGAGACTGGTCGGCCACTTTCGTCGCTCTGTGCTGACCGGGATCCTGATCATCCTGCCGACGGTGGTGACGCTGTGGCTGGTGTTCCTGATTCTCCGTCCTGTCAATCGCTTCGCCACTCCGGTGGTCGTCAGGCTGATTCGCGCCCTCGGCCTGGGGGCGCTCCTCGATATTCCAGGAGCGGCCGTGGCCGCCAGTCTGATCGGTCTGATTCTGACGGTGGTCGTCTTCTACCTGGTCGGGCTGCTCGGCGGCAACTTCATCGGTCGGCGGCTGGTCAAGAAGATGGACGACCTCGCCCTGAGCATCCCACTGGTCAAGAGCGTTTACGGCTCGGCGCGGCAGCTCGTCGAGACGTTCTACAGCAGCGCCGACCGCACGTTCGAGTCGGTTGTTCTGCTCGAGTACCCGCGCAAGGGCGTCTACACGGTGGGCCTGGTGACGGCGCCCACGGTCGGTGAGCTGCAAAGCTGTACGCCCGGCGAAACCGTCAACGTCTTCGTGCCGACCACGCCGAATCCGACCTCCGGCGTTCTGGTGCTGGCGCGGCGTGACGAGCTCGTGTTCCTGTCGATGAATGTCGAGGAGGCGCTGCGCTTCGTGGTCAGCGGTGGCATCGTTTCGCCGCCGCGGCCCGGCCGACTCGCCGACGGAACCGGCGGCTGATCGCCCGGTGCGTTCGCCCTGACAGCCCGTCGCGTCTCAGCGTCTGGCCGACGGCACCAGCGGCTCTCCGGGCTTGGAGCCTGTATCGAGAAGCTCCAGCAGGCGACGGGACACCTCCGCGGCAGCCTCTCGGTACGTCGTTTCCTGCAGTGAGATCCGTCCTCCGGCCATGGTGCCGTGCCCTCCGGCCCGCCCGAGCCCGGCAACGGCGCGGCGGATGACCTCGCCGGCGTGTGCGTCTTCTTCGGCCGCCCGCATGGACAGGACCAGGTCGTCCTCGTAACGCCCCATGCCCACAGCCCAGTCGGCACCC
>CBDUAS010000132.1:0-8220 GCA_965365185.1 uncultured bacterium
ACGTTCCCCCCAACCCTCGGATCTGAGGGTGCCGGGTCGAACCTGCCACGATCCGACACCAATCCGGCCAAGACGGCTCCCTGTGGCGAAATGCGGCGATGCCGCCGGCTCGACGGGAAGATTCTCCGGCACCCGGGAGCGGCCGAGCGCGGGTGTTCGGTGCAAGACGGCCGCCACGCAGACACGCTGAAGCGCTCGGGCGCCGGAGAATCTTCCCCCGAGCCGGAACACGACCGCGCCCGAATCGATACCGGGCGCGATGCTTCTGCTCGCTCCGGGCCATGCGGCCGTTACTGGCACGGAGACGGCGGACGCTCACGAGGATCCGGCGCGACTCAGTCGCTGCTTCGCCCGCGCAGAAGAACTTCCAGCTCGTGGATCGACCACCAATACACGGGGTCCTGCCCGGTCTGGACGATCCGTAGGTGGCGAGCCCGGGTCATCGGCACATCGATCTCGACGCGACGTTCGACTGCCTGGGGGACGGTCAAGTAGACGTCGCCGTCCTCGGCCACCGCCCTCCAGTCACGGGCATCATCGGACACCTCGACCCGGTAGCCACGCGGGTAATCGCGCGGGTGGGAATCCAGGTGCATGACGATGCCGTCGAACGCTACGGCGGAGCCGAAGTCCACCTGAAAATAGTCGCCCGGGCGCTGCAGGTCCGTGCTCCAGCGGGTGCCGGGCTCGCCGTCGACGGCCAGCCCGGCGAGGTGGTCGTTGATGCTCGCCGTCGCAGTCCAGTCACCCGACGGGATTGCTCCCGCGCGACGTGCACGACGACGGGCGTGGAACTCCTCCCGCGTCAACCAGTCAGCGTCCCGCAGCTCGAAAACGAGCGCGCCGTCGACCTCGGCCACCCGCCGGAGGTCGTCGGCGTGGCCGATGAAGCGCGGCTCGAAGTCCGCCCAGGCATCGAGGTATCGCTGCGGGTGGACGATCACCCAGCGGACGCCGAGAGCGCGCAGATCCGCAATGGTCCGGGCGGAGGGAAAGTCCCACATGCGACTGCGCATCACGGTGTAGGTGGGCGAGGGATACCCGCTCATGCCGTTGACCAGCTTCTTGCGGTGGGCGGTCGAGTAGAAAAGGCGAGAAAACTCGAGCTGGTCGTCGATGGGGTATTCGACGACGGCGAAATCCTCCTCCTGTTCCGCCAACCAGCCGTAGACCGCAGGCGCATCCTCGCCCCAACGGACGCGGAACATGGGAACGGGCGCGGAGAAGAACTCCACCAGCATCACGATCGGAATGAGCGCAACGACCCAGGTACGCGACCGCCTCCGCAGCCAGTCCGCAGTCGCCCGTGTGCCGTAAGCGACGAAGACGGCCAGGCAGAAGACAGTGAGGATGTGAATGCGCGGTACCGCGCGGATGCCGTCGAAACCGGGGGCGAACGCGTACAACAAGCGGTAGGGACCGTCGGGCCCGAGGGTGAGGAGCGCCACCGCGAAGAGCATGCAGCCATAGAACCGCTGCGGCTCCTGCAGCCAGCTCGTCCCCCGTCCGATGCCCGGGAACCGGTGGCGCAACAGGGCGCGGACGCTGATTGCCAGCACCAGCCCGACGAGCGGGTTGCGGAATTCGGTTGCCCGCAGCGAAAAACCGGCAATGTTCGTCTCGATGCCGCCGGTGAGCGTGATGGCGACGATCACCAGCCATTCCACGACGATCGCGACCGCCGCCAGCCGGTACGTCCAGAGCACTCCGGTGGGGAGCGCGGCAGCCGCATCCGGCAACCCCGCGTGCGTTCGTGACCGACCGCCGCCGGGGGTGTCGACAACAGCAGCGCTGCGGCTGGCGAGCAGGCCGACGACGGCCAGCAGCACCACACAGAATCCCGGAAACAAGGCCGCCTCCCCCGCATGCAGCGGTCGCGTCAGCTCACCGTACATCCGGTTGATCGGCGGCGCCGCGAGGAAACTGTACCAACCGCCCTCGAAGGCCATCTCGCGGACGAAGCCCAGCTCGCGGCGGAGGATGAAGTACTGGACGAAGAACGGACCGATCAGGGCAATCGACAGCAGCGAGTGGATCGCCATGTGGCCGTAAAAAGACGGTTCCGCCGCTCTTCGGTCGCGGATGAACCGGTACACGATGTAGGCGCCGGCGGCGTAGGTCAGGTACACGGCGTAGTAGGCGTTTGCCAGCGACTGTCCGATGTAGGCGACGGAGAATCCCAGCAGGGTGCGCAGCGATCCCTCGTCGAAGTACCGGTGCAGGAAGTAGAACGCCAGCGGAATCCCCGCCGCGCTGATGACCTGCAGGTGGCTCAGATGGCTGAACATGAACGGCGAGAACGCCATCGCCAAACCGCTGACGAAGCCGGCGAGCGGGCTACCCGTCAGATGCCTGCCGAGCACGTACGTGGCAAAGGCCGTGGCCACGAACGCCGCCAGAAGAACGACGTTGTACGCCACCAGCGGGTTCTCGAACAGCAGCAAAAGCGGCGCGGCGACCAGCGCCTGCGGCACCAGGAACTCGGAGTACGCCAGCGTGCGGTAGTGCGGAAAAAATATGTTGGCGTCGAAGAAGCCCGCCAGGTTGCCGCGCGCAACGGCGTCGACCTCCCACCACATGATCCAGGCGTTGAGCAGCGGATCTCCCCAGTCGCGGGCGCCGCTCGCCAGCCGAAACGCCTGCGGATAGGTCATCACGACGGTCAACAGCGTGTAGACGGCGAGCACCGCGACCGGCAAGCGAGGTCGCAGCTTCGAGCCCCATCGGTCGGCCGGCATGCGCCGATCAAATCAACTCTTCCCGCAGACTTCAATTCGGCCGTTGCGAAGCGGCCGGCATGCAAGGATGCGGCCGCGGCCCCCGGGCCCCGCAAGGGAGGACCCGAACCCGCGGAGCAACGGAGTTGACACCTCCGGCAATGCTTGGCTACCGTCACGGAATCGCCATGATGGCGCGGTGCCCCTCACCTGTCCCATAGCACCAGAATCGAGAGACAGAGCCCCATGAGCAAGCTCCTTCGCACGTCGCTGTTGAGCCTTCTTGCCGTCGCCCTGGCGATCGTCCCGGCGACCGGCCAAGACGAAGCACAAAGCCCCGAGAATCTCGACAAGCTGCCGGGCATCTACGAGTTCGAGGCGCCCGACTACGGCGTCATCTCGGTGGTCATCGACGTCACCGAGGAGAAGGCCGTGACGATATCCGCCATGAGCTCGCCGCCGCAGGCGATGACCCATATCGAGGGAAACCTGTGGGAGTTCAACAGCCCCGAGTTCGGCCTGATCAGCATCGGCTTCGTCGAGGAAGATGACGGCAGCGTGTCGGCCATCACCATCGATTCCTACGACTTCAGCTTCATCGCCTACAAGAAGAAGCAATAGTGGGGCGGCGGCCGCGCCGCGGGAGCACGAAGCCCCGAGGATTCCGGTCGCGGTCGCGGGTGGCGGCGGCAGCGACTCTGGTCGCTGTCGTTGTCGGTGTGCTGGCGGCGCGCTCCGATACCGCGGCAAACGCGACGTCAGCGCGGGCGCAACAGGCCGACCAGACGTTCGATCTGCTGGTACGCAACGGCCGCCTGGTCGACGGTACCGGCAACGCCTGGAGGCTTGCCGATCTCGGCATCCGCGATGAACGCGTCGTCCGTATTGCGCCCGCCGGGATGCTGGCGACCGCCGATGCGAGCGAGACAATCGACGCGACCGGCCTTGTCGTCGCGCCCGGCTTCATCGACATCCAGAGCCACTCACGCTACCAGTTCCTCGAGGGTGACGGCCGCGTCGTCAGCAAGGTGACGCAGGGAATCACCACCGAGATCATGGGCGAAGGTACGAGCAACGCCCCGGGGGCGGACTTCCGCGGCCCGCGCGCCTTCGACGACTGGCTCACGGCCATGCAGGCACACGGCGCCTCGCCCAACTTCGGCTCGTTCCTCGGTGGCTCCAGCGTGCGCCGTTGGGTCATGGGCGAGGCGCAGGGAGCGCCTGATGCCCAGCAGCTCGCGCAGATGCGCGCGCTGGTACGGAACGCCATGCTCGACGGCGCCTTCGGCATCGCCACCGCCCTCGTCTACCCGCCCGGCAACTTCGCCACCACCGACGAGCTCATCGGCATGGCGCAGGAGATGGCGCCGCTCGGCGGTGTCTACATCACTCACCTGCGATCCGAGGCCGACACGTTTCTCGAGGCCCTGGAGGAGGCAATCCGGATCGGAGAGGAGGGCGGCGTACCGGTCGAGATCTTTCATCTGAAGGCGGCGGGCCGCCGCAACTGGAGCAAGGCGTCGGCTGCGATCGCTCGCATCGATGCGGCGCGGGCCGCCGGCCAGGACGTGAGCGCCAACATGTATCCGTACACCGCCGGCAGCACCGGCCTCGCGGCCTGCCTGCCGCCCTGGGCGTCGGCCGACGGCAAGCTCTTCGACAACCTGGTCGCCCCCGACATGCGGGCGAGAATCCGCGACGAGATCCTCGACCAGAAGACCGAGTGGGAGAACTTCTGCAGCCTTGCCGGTCCGGACGGCGTGTTGATTCTGCGTTTGCAGAACCAAGAAAACACCGCCTATGCCGGCCGATACCTGGGCGACATCGCCGCGCAGCGGGGCCAGGAATGGGTCGATACGTTGATCGACCTGATCGTCAGCGAAGAGGGCGACCCCGGCACGATCTACTTCCTCATGAGCGAGGACAACGTCAGGCTGCAGCTCGCGCAGCCGTGGATGAAGTTCGGCACCGACGCCGGCGGCGCCGACCCGGCGGTTTCCGGCGTGCTCACGCACCCCCGCGCCTACGGTACGTACCCGCGTATCCTCGGCAAGTACGTTCGAGACGAACAGGTGATGCCCCTGGAGGAAGCAGTTCGCAAGATGACCTCCGCGGTCGCCGATCGCCTTTCGATCCGTGAGCGTGGCCTGCTGCGCGAGGGGTACTACGCCGACATCGTGATCTTCGACGCGGACGCGATCGCCGACCACGCCACCTACGACGACCCGCACCAGGTTTCCACCGGGGTACGGCTGGTACTGGTCAACGGCACCGCGGTGGTGCGCAACGGCGAGCATACCGGCGCGCTGCCCGGCCGCATCGTTCGCGGGCCGGGCTACCGGCTCCGCTGAGGTGACCGCCGCTTGCCGGCCGCCTACGGGAGGATCCGGCCGCCGTTCCTCGCCGCGATGAGACAGTAGCGGAAGGCGCCGCTGGCGAACCCCGCTCGCATGGCCCGAAACGAGCGGACGAACGCAAGCGTGTCGCTGCCTTTCTGCACCGCAGACCTCCAGACGACGGGACTGGCAACCAGCTCGAGACACAGATCCCAAGTGCGCGCCACGTGGGAGCTGATGTCGCGATAGTGCACTTGGTCGAAGCCTGCGACCGCCAGCCGCTCCTCGTACTCCTGCCGCGTCGGCAGCGTCACCAGCATGCCCGTCTCTATGGGCTGAATAAGGCGCTTCTCCTGCTCGGGGCTCAAGTCGCTCGCCTTCAACCAGGCGGCGATACCCAGTCTGCCGCCCGGCTGCAGCAATCGAGCCGCGTTGGCAAAGAACGCCCCGCGGTCCGGCACGTGGGAGAGGACCTCGACCGCAAGGAGGGCGTCAAAGGCGCGAGCGAACGGCAGGGCGGCGGCATCGGCCACGACGAACCGGGGCGCTTGCCTGCCGTTGCCGCGCTCGAGCGCCATACGTGCCTGCACGAGGCTGAGTGTGACGCCGGTGACGCTACAGGAATGGTCGCGAGCGAGCAGCCGGGCCGTGCCGCCGATTCCGCAGCCAACGTCGAGCACCGTGGCGCGCGGCGGTAGCTGCATGTCCGCCACCAGGAGGTCGACGAGGGCGCGCGTCGCCTCCTCTCGGCTCTCGTCGCCGCGGACGTAATAGCCGTGGTGGATGTGCTCCCCCCAGAGCTCGGCGTAGTAGGGCGAAAGGTCGTCGTAGTGCGCCGCGACGCGATCGCGGCGATCGGAGGGAGCCGCCAACGTTCAGTCCTGGGCCACGGGCGCGCCGCCGAGGTCGAACGCCGCGATTTCCTGCAGGTCGCGGGCGAACAGCACCGTCCCGGCAAGGGTCGGCACGGTCCAGGAACGGCTCTCGAACACCTGCGCGCGGGACAGCACGTCCATGCCGGCAGGTGTCACCGTGACCAATCCCAGCGTCCCGTCCTCGTCCAGAACGATCAGCTTGCCGTCGGCGAAAAGAAAAGAAGCCTTGCTGAACGACCGGTCGCGCCAGGCCACATCGCCGTCCTGCATGTTCACCGCGGTCACAAAGGATGGCCCGAAATCGCCGTTGGCGCCGTAGACATGATCGCCGACGCGGATGGCGTTGCCGAAGTGCAAGCGCATGCGGTTCGTGAACCATTCCTCCTCGACCCGCGTGATGCCGTCCTCGAGGCGTAGTCGCAACGCCCGGCTGCCGCCGCTGTAGGCCGAAGAGACGAACAACAGATTGTCGTCGCCCCATACGGGGGTGGCAATGTTGAGGCCGTAATCGGTGCGATGCGGGTGGCGCCAGAGGAGCCCGCCGGTCGCCGGGTCGAAGCCGGCAACGAAATCGACCATGAAGGCGACGACCTGCGCCTGCCCGTCGACGTCGATCATCAGCGGTGTGGCATGAGCGTTGTCGAAGTCACCGCCGCGCCAGACGATGGAGCCGTCCGCCGGATCGAATGCCACCAGCGCCTGGCCGCGACCTCCGACCGGAACGATCACCGTGCCATCGTGGGCGATCGGACTCGAAGAGTAGCCCCGCGGCCGTACGGTACCGTCGAGGTCGTCCCAGAGGTTCACTTGCCACAGCACCCGGCCGGTGCGCTTGTCGAACGCGTGCAGATCTCCGCGGAAGCCGGTGGTGAACAGGCGGTCGCCGAGAACGAGAGGGCTGGCGTGGGGACCGGCGCCGAACTCGATATCGAATCCGCGCACGCGAACGCCGTAATCATGCTCCCAAAGGAGCGACCCGTCCGCCGTGCTCAGCGCCACCACCACCTCGTCGCCGTCGCGTCGGTACATGGTGAAGAGCCGATCGCCGTCGACGACGATCGCCGAGGCGCCCCCGCCGAGGTCGCGCCGCCAGATCTGCCGCGGCCCCTCCTCCGGCCAGACGTCGGCCAGCCCGGTCACCGGCGACGTGAAGTCGCCGCGCGGCCCTCCCCAAGCCAACCAGTCCGCACGACGCTGCGAGACCCAAGAGGACCCCGGCGCCGCCTCTGCGAACACGGTCAGCACGGCGGTCGCGAGGATGGCTGCCGGCAGAACACGAGCGCGCGCTCCGGGCGATGTCAACACAGCGACTCCTTCAGCGAGAAATCACAGCGGGGAGGGATACGACCAACTCAAGCGCCCGCGGAAGCGACTGTCAAGAACGGGCGCCTCGCCGTTGTAACATGCGAACGCTCGCGATCTTCGATACCGGTGTTGCTTCCCGGCGCAAGGAGTCAGCCATGTCCGTCCCCCGCCCCCGTGGTCTCGCGCTTCTCGTCACCGTCTTTTCGCTGCTGCTGTTGACTTCGGCCGCCGCCGGCCTGCCGGTGCCGAACCTTCCTCCCCAGGAACCGGAGCCCGCGACGACACCCGCCTCCCCGGACCTGAGTCACCTTCAGTGGCGCAACATCGGACCGGGCGGCGTCGGCGGTCGCATCGTCGATTTCGCCGTCGAGCCTGTCGATACCGACGTCATCTACGTCGGCACCGCCTACAGCGGGGCCTGGAAGACCGTCAACGGCGGTATCCCCTGGGAGCCTGTATTCGAGAACGAGAGCCGCACCGCCGTCGGCGGCATCGCCGTGGCTCCCTCGAATCCCAATATCGTCTGGATCGGCACCGGTGAGCCCAACGGCCGCAACCTCGTGACCACCTCCTGGGGCGACGGCGTCTACAAATCCGAGGACGGCGGCAAGAGCTGGACCAACATGGGCTTGCCCTCGTCGGAACAGATCGGCCGCATCCGTATCCACCCGGACGACGCCGACACTGTGTACGTGACCGTCCTCGGCTCGCTCTACCACCACGACGCGGAGCGCAATGCGGCCCGCGGTTTGTGGCGAACGACCAACGGCGGCGAGAGCTGGGAGAAGATCCTCTCCGCCGGTGAGCACGGCGGATTCGTCGACCTGGAACTGGACCCACGCGAGCCCGACCTCATGTACGCTGCCTCCTGGCAGCGCGAGCGGATCGACTGGAGCTGGCTGCCGCGGGGCGACGAGAGCGGCCTGTGGCGCTCGACCGACGGCGGCGAGAGCTGGGAGCGCCTCGCCGGCGGCCTGCCCCAGGCCG
>CBDUAS010000133.1:0-8203 GCA_965365185.1 uncultured bacterium
GGGGGCGCGAGGGCGAGCCAGCCTGCGGTGTGTGCGTCGTCGTCAGCGCCCGCGCAGGGCCTCCCAGCGTTCTACGGCCGCCTCCAAGGCTCGCTCGGCGGCGCCGGCGGCGGCGACGGCCTGCGAGGTGGGGCCGACGTCGGCCCGTTCGACGATACGAAACAAAGAGCCGAGCTCGCCGTTCAGGCGGCGCAGCTCCGCCTCGATCTCGGCCGCCGCCGTGTCGGTGGTCGCGTTGGCCGGGTCGCCGCGGAACGCCTGGATCGCCTGCAGCGCGGCGAAATCTCGACGGAGCAGCCGGTACAGCTTCATCGAGAGCTCGTGTTGGCGGGCGATTTCGGCCGCCGCCGTGCTGACGCGCGGGTCCATCTTCACGACGAGGGGCTGCTGCATGGTGCGGCCGTCGACGGTCAGGCGCACGGTGTAGGTTCCCGGTAGGACCCAAGGACCGCGGGGCTCCACCGGCGTGTCGTGAGGAATCGCCGAGATCGGATAGCCGAAGCGCAGTACGCTCGGCCGCGGGTAGCGCAGGTCCCAGACGAAACGATGCAGTCCGGCCTCGGCCGACAGCATCATCGGCGGCCGCGGCCAGTAGTCGGGGACGTTCTGGCCCTCGAGCGGCGGCTCCGGCAGGTCGTTGCTGGCGTAGCGACGTACCGGCTGCCCGTCGGCATCGAAGATCTCCAGCACCACCGGGCCCTCGGCGTCGCCTCGCAGGTAGTAGTTGATGATGGCGCCGTCCGGCGGGTTCTTCCCCGACGGCTCCTCCGGCGGCGGCGGAGTGTCCGTGTACTTGTTCCAGCGGAACCGCCAGGCCTGCTGCGGCGCGAACAGGTGCGCCGCTCCGGTGACGATCGCCGGCGTGATTTGCCGGAGAGGTGTGATGTCGTCGAGGATCCAGAAACCGCGGCCGTGGGTTCCGAGGACAACGTCGTCACCCTTGATGATGAGGTCGCGGATGGACGTCGCCGGGGCGTTCAGTCGCAGCGATTGCCAGTTGTCGCCGTTGTCGAACGACACGTAAACGGTCTGCTCGGTGCCGGCAAACAGCAGGCCGGGACGCTGGGGGTCCTCGCGCACCACGTTGACGATGGTTCCGTCGGGGATGCCCTCGGTGATGTGAGCCCAGGTGGCGCCACCGTCGCGGGTACGGTAGATGTGCGGTCGAAGGTCGTCGAGTCGCAACGTGTTGACCGCAGCGTAGGCCGTGTCGACGTCGGTGTGCGACGCGTCCATCAACGACACTTTCGCCCACGGCACGAGCTGCGCTGGCGTGACGTCGTTCCAGGTGACACCGCCATCCCGGGTAATCCAGATCAGGCCGTCGTCGGTCCCTACCCAGATGGTGTCGACGTCGAGATACGACGGCGCGATGGTGTAGATGACGCCCCGTCGCGACGGCGTGGCCGCCGGTGTGCCGCGGTACTTGCCGACGACCGCCGGTACCTCCCAGGTCTCCCGCGACAGGTCGGGGCTGATGCGATCCCAGCTCTGGCCGCCGTTGGTGGTCTTCCACAACGTGTTGGAGGCGTAGTAGAGCGTGTGCGGGTCGACGGGAGAGAACAGGATCGGCATGGTGCGCACGACCCTGTAGGGTACGTCGTCGGTCGGGCGCGGTGTGATATCCCGGGTCTGCATCGTGCGCCTGTCGAAGCGCGTAACCCGGCCGCCGTAAACGATGTCGGGATCCAGCGGGTCGGGGGCAACGTATCCGTACTCGGTCACGCCCACCGGTGTCCAGTCGCGGTAGGTGATCTCTCCGTAGTCGCCGCGCGATCGAACGCAGGCCGAACCGCTCTCTTGCTGGCCGCTGCACACGCGGTAGGGAAAGTCGTTGTCCGCCGTGACGTGATACATCTGCGCCGTCGGCTGGTTGTACCAGGAGCTCCAGGTTTCTCCGCCGTTCACCGTGACGATAGCGCCCTGGTCCGAAGCGATCAGGATGATGTCGGGATTCTCGGGGTTGATCCACAGACGGTGGTAGTCGTCGCCTCCCGGTGCACCCCGCGGCGTCGTGAATGTGCGGCCGCCGTCGGTCGACTTCCACACCACGATCGAGCCGGTGAAGACGATGTCCGGGTTCGTCGGATGCACCTTCACCTCGGCAAAGTCCGACCCGCGCTGGGTGACGAGCGGGTTGGCATTGATCCGATACCAGGTTTCGCCGGCGTCGTCCGAGCGATACAGGCCACCGTTGCGGCGCGCCTCGACCGTGGCGAACAGGCGGCTCGGCAGGCTCGGGGCGACCGTAATGCCGATGCGGCTGAGCCCGTCGTCGGCGAACGTCGGGATGCCTTCGTTAATCGGTCTCCAGGTATCACCGCCGTCTGTCGACTTGTAGATTCCGCTGGCGGGCCCGCGGAAGTTCGCGTTCTCCCACGGCCCTTCCATCGCCTCCCACAGCACCGCGTACACGGTCTGCGCGTCCGCCGGATCGAAGGCGACATCGACGCCGCCGGTGTTCTCATCGACGTAAAGGACCTTGTCGAACGTCCGTGCCCCGTCCGTCGATCGAAAGATGCCGCGTTGCTCGTTCGGTCCGTACGGGTGGCCGAGAACCGCGACGAACAATCGATCGGGATCGCCGGGGTCGACGATGATCTGCGGGATCTGCTGCCCGTCGCGTAACCCCAGGTGCTCCCAGTTTTCGCCGCCGTCCGTCGACTTGTAGATACCGTCTCCGACGGAAAGGTCCGGCCGCTGCAGGCCTTCCCCGGACCCCACGTACATGATGTCGGGGTCGGACGGGGCGATCGCGATGGCGCCGATCGAGCCGGTCGGTTGGTCATCGAAGATGGGATTCCAGGTGTGGCCGTAGTCCGTCGTCTTCCACACGCCGCCGTTGACCACACCGATGAAAAAGACGTTGGGGCGGTCGGGGATGCCGACAGCGGCTTTCGTGCGGCCGCCGCGAAAGGGACCGATGTTGCGCCAGCTCAGCTCGGCGAACAGATCCTCGGGATAGCGCTCGGCGACGGAGCCGTCCGCCACATCCTGGGGCGCGATCGGGGCAGGCGGCGCTCCGCCGCCCGCGGTGCCGGTCTGGCGGGCGGAAGCGCCGAGAGGTGCTCCGTTGCCGCTGTCGGACGCCGGCGCAGACCCGCTGAAGGTGGCGATGAGCAGGATGACGAGCAGCGGTCGCAGTTTGTTCATGATGACTCCGTGGCGGGTTCGTCGAGCTCCGAGGTCGTCGCCGGCTGGCGCGAGGATGGACGCAGATCTCGCGAAACAGCGCGGCGAAAACCGCTGATTTCGATGCCTGTAGCACCGACCGTGACGATGGCATAGCTGCTGTTTGCCGCGCCCGAACCTTCGACCATGGCCCGCAGCGTGGTGTAGTGAATACCGTCGATGACGCTGTGGTCCCCGGCGTGGTCGTGGCCCTGGAACGCGGCAACGACGTTGCCCCGCCTTCTCAGCAGCATCCTCACCTCATCGGCGTTGTTCACGAACAGCGGTCCCTCGCCGTCGAGACGCTGGTGGACGAACAGCAGCGTCGGCGCATTGGTCCCGGCGAGATCATCTGCCAGCCAGTCGAGCTGCTCCGGCGGCAGGTTCGTGTCGCGATAGTCGAAGTCGCCGTGGTCGTACGGCGATCCGTCGGCGCGGAAGTTGGCGTCCAGCACGACGAAGTGCAGCCCGCCGCGATCGAACGAGTACCAGGAGCGCTCGGGATCGATTCCGGTGTTGGTGATCGCGGCCAGAAACTGCGGCTTGGAGATGCTGTCGGCATCGTGATTGCCGAGCACGTGATAGACGGGACCGGCGAAACGCTGCAACTCGGTCTCGATCGCGCCCAGATAGCGCAGTGTCTCGGCCTCGACCGCGGGCTCGTCCTGGTCCTTGAAGTCGCCGAGCTCGATCAGGAGCTCGACCCGTTCACGGTTCATCAGCTCGACGCACTCGCGCATCTTTCCCAGGGATTCGCGATAGAAGCGCCCGTCGCGCATGTCGGCGTCGGCGTAGTGGGGGTCGGTGACCAGACCGAAGCGCAGCGGGGCCCGTGCCTGAGGATGGCCGCGGGCGCCGAGCGCGAGGCCGGCGAGGGCAAGCGAGGAGGTCTCGAGAAACGCGCGCCGCGTACGGACGAAAGAAGTCATCGGCATCGAATTTAGGAATTCGTGGCCGCGGAAGCAAGCGCCGGGCGAGGTCGGCGGCCGACATTCGCTGCGGTTCACAGGATCAGGGCGATCGGGGAGCAGCTCGTCAATCCGGCGGGTCGACGACGAGCATGCTGCTGGAGAGGTCTTCGATGATCTCCTCGTGAGGGGCGCCGTGGGGGAGCTTCGCCCGGATTCGCCGGATGCGGCGGGCACCCCTTTCGAGACGCCCGAGATGGTAGACGGGTTCGCCGGGGCTGACCGCAGGAAGCGTCGTCATGCCGAGCACCGCCGCGTCGAAGGGTGCCTTCATGACCTCTTCCTCGTGTCCCAGCAAGCTGGTGTTCGTGGCGATGTGATCGCCCTTGGCGACGACGTCCCCAGGGGCGGCGTGGAAGCGTAGGAAGCCGCCGCGGTTCGCACGGATCCACTTCGTCTTCTTCACGATGGCCTGATAGGGCGGCTTGTCGACCTCGCCCTCGAACATTCCGAGGAAGGTGAGAACGTTGCGAATCCCGCGCACCGTCGCCTCGACGATCGCGGGCTCGACCTTCCAGACCTCGCCTCCCTCGAGCATGATCGTCGGGCGTCCGGCGCGGCACGCCTCCCGGCGAAAAGCCCCTTTCGGGCCGACGCCGTCGATGATGAACTCGGAGCCGAATGCCTCCGCCATCTTCCGCACCTCTGTCTGCTTCAAGTTGCCGCGCACGTTGGGGTAGTTCGTTCGCCGCACGGCGGCGGTGTGGAGGTCGATGCCGTAATCTGCCCGCAGGACGATCTCCTCGAAGACGATCCAGGCCATCCGGCTTGCCAGGCTTCCCTGGCGCAGCCCGGGAAAGCAGCGATTCAGATCGCGTCGGTCCGGCAGGTAGCGCGAGTGGCGCTCGAACGCGAGCACGTTGACCACCGGAACGAGAATCAAGGCGCCGCGTCGCGGCACGAAGGAGGTATCGCGGATCAGCGACCGGACCGCTCCCGTGCCGTTGATCTCGTCCCCGTGAAGGGCGGCCGTGATCATCACCACCGGCCCCTCCTCCGGTCCCCGGCGGACGTGAATCGGGATCCGCAGCGTATTGCCGCTGTAGCTTTCGCTGACCTCGACTTGAACGTCGACGCTCTCGCCCGGAGAGACTTTGACGTCTCCCCAGACGTCGATGGGACGGTTGTCGGGGCGCGCTTGCCTCGCCATCAGTCGGCGCTGCGCGCTTTCGCATCCGGTGGAAGCTTGCCCAGGCGGGGGCGCCGTTTCGCCCGCGTTTTCGCCGGCACGAGGTCCCGCATGAGCGCGAGCTTGCCGAAGCAGAGTAGCCGGTCGCCGGCCTCGAGAACGCGGCTGGCGCGCGGGTTGGGGATCACGGTTGTGCCGCGGTTCAGCGTCAGCAAGTTGATGTCGCGATCCCGAAGCCCGGACTCGGCGATGGTCTTACCGGCGAACTCCGATCCCTCGGGGACATGGATCTCCGCCACGCCGTACCCATAGCTCACCGTGAGTCGCTGCCGCAGATCGATTTCCGGGAAGCTCACCATTGCCTCGATGTAATCGATGATTGCGCCGGCGACATCGAGGCGCGTCGCTGTCTCGATGCCCTCCAGACCGGGCGAGGAGTTGACCTCCATGACGAGGGGCCCGTCCGCGCCTTCGAGCATGTCGACGCCGGCGACGCGGAGTCCCATGATTTGCGCCGAGCGTACGGCCGTTTCGCGGAACTCGTCGTCGAGCTCGACTGCCTCCACCGAGCCGCCGCGGTGAACGTTGCTGCGGTACTCGTCGCCGATTGCGGTGCGACGCATTGCCGCCACGACACGATCCCCCACGACGATCGCGCGGATGTCGCGGCCACGGCTCTCGGAAACGAAGCTCTGCACGAGCACGTTTCGCTCGGTGCTGGTCAGCGTCTCGATGATCGCCTCCGCCACTTTCACGTTTTCGGCGAGGATGACGCCGGTTCCCTGCGTCCCTTCGAGAAGCTTGATGATCACCGGCGCTCCGCCGATGCGCTCGATTGCGGGCAGGATGTCCTGGCGGTTGCGGACGAACGTGGTCTGCGGCATTCCGATCCGGTGCCGGCTCAAGATCTGCAGAGAGCGAAGCTTGTCGCGGGAGTTCGCGATTCCGTTCGAGCTGTTGGCGCAGAAGACGTCCATCTGTTCGAACTGGCGGACGACGGCCATGCCGAAGAACGTGATCGACGCGCCGATGCGGGGCAGCACCGCGTCGTAGGTGCTCAGGGGCTTCGAACGGAAGTAGAGCTGCGGGTGGCCCGCCTCGACGTCCATGCTGAAGCGGAGCGTGTCGAGAACCTTGACCTGGAGCCCTCTCTCGACAGCGGCCTCCCTCAATCGACTCGTGCTGTAGGATCGCGGGCTGCGGGACAGGATGGCGATCTTCATACGCTGCTTTCGGGGTGCTGGGCTTGCGGCTTGGCCGGCTCGCTGGCCTTCATATCTCTTTCACCGTCATTGTCTTCTTCTTACTCGTTGTCTTTGCTATCTCGTTCGCCGTCGCCTTCTTCTCCGTCGTTCTCTTCGTCTTCGGCGCTTCTTTCTTCTTTGTCGTGGCTCTCTTCTTCCTTACCTTCGGTGCCTTCTTCTTCCTCTTCTTCTTCGCCCGTGGCCGACCGCCGTAGTACGAACGGCCCGGATCCACTACGTAGCGGCCGCGAATCGCCTCACGGCCGAGCAGCATGCGAAACCCCATGGTGTCGCGGTTGGCCAGTGTCAGCTCGATCGGCCAGCGACGGCCGAGAAGCTCCACCTCCGTGAGGATGACGGGACGCAGCGCCGCATCGCCGCTGGAGCTGCGCACCGCGCGGTACTCGAGCACCGGGGCCGATACCTGGACCGTCTCGCGGGTCGAACGCTGCAGCGGGTGGATCGAGAAGCGGACCCAGTCAGCGTCGTCGCGGACGAACTCCTTCAGGTGGACGACGTGGAGGCTGGAGGTCCGTGCCCCGGTATCGATCTTCGCCTTGATGCCGCGAATCCCGAACTCCGGCAGGGCGACCCACTCGCGCCAGCCAATGATCGGACCTCGCTCCCGTTGCCTGGTCACCATCTCGTGAAGAACTCTGGCAGATGGGTCGGCCAGCGTCCACCAGCGCATACGGTTCTATGGCCCCGTCCGGCCCCATTCCCGGAGCGAGCAGAAGCGTCGTGCCCGGCAGCGATTCGGGCGCGGTCGTGTTCCGGCTCGGGGGAAGATTCTCCGGCGCCCGAGCGCTCAGCGTGTCTGCGTAGCGGCTGTCTTGCACCGCAGACCCGCGCTCGGTGCCCATGTGGTGCAAACGTCCTGAGAGCTAGCACCTCCGTGGCCGGCGGCCGCCGGGTGATAGCATCCGCGCCGATATGAGCCTGAAGCGCGCCCTCGGGCCTTTCGATGCCACCATGGTCGTGGTGGGCGGCATCATCGGCGCCGGGATCTTCATCAATCCCTACATCGTCGCGCAACGACTGGGCTCCGGGCCACTGGTTCTGGGCGCATGGATTGCCGGCGGCATCGTCGCCTTGTGCGGGGCGCTCACGTTCGCGGAGCTCGGTTCGCTGCGCCCCGAGGCGGGCGGCCACTACGCCTACCTGCGTGACGCCTACCACCCGCTGGCCGGCTTCCTCTACGGGTGGGGGCTGCTTTTGATCATCGAGAGTGGCGCCATTGCCGCCGTGGCGATCACCTTCGCGCAGTACGCCCTACGTCTGGTGGGCAACGACGGCGCGGCGACGATCCCGCTGGCGGTGGCGGCGATCATCGTGGTCACCGTCGTCAACTACCTGGGGGTAAAGCCCGGCAGCCGCCTGCTGAACGTGTTCGTCATTCTCAAGGTCATCGCTCTCGCCGCGCTCATCGTTGCCGGCCTGTTCATGCCAGCAGTCGCCGATGATTCTCCTGGCGGCGTCCCTGCCGGCGGCGGGGCCCCCGGCCCGTCCTCGGGCGGGCCACTGCTGATCGTGGCGTTCGGCGCCGCACTGATACCGGTGATGTTCTCGTATGGCGGCTGGCAGAACGCCAACTACGTCGCCGAAGAGATCAAGGACCCGACGCGCAATGTGCCGCGCAGCCTGATCGCCGGAACCTCGATCGTCGTGATCACCTACGTGTTCGTGAACTT